>JBJEOP010000164.1:0-4493 GCA_051880775.1 Acutalibacteraceae bacterium | reverse complement strand
AAAGTGCATAAGTCGAGGATTATCCTCTACTTACACACTTTATTTTACACTGTCGCAAAAGATACTTTTGATTTTAAAATGCTGCCGGAAAAGTTTTTGTTAAATTAGTTTTCGGGTTCTTCCGTTGTGTCGGAAATGACTTTTTCGCCTGTGAGAAATTCTATTGAGCGTTCTATGCTGTCTTTGGAATTTCCCCAGTCTTCGTCGGCACTGCGGTAGTCAAACATCTTGCAGAAATGGGTGACATCTTCGCACAGTTCTTCAAGATAAGTGCCTGTCAGCTTTGAAGTCGCCTCATAGAATGCCTGAAAATTCTTTCCAAGTCCCTTGCGGTCAACATTCATAAGCATTGAAAAATGTTCAAGGCATATAAACTTCTGTTCAGCATAAAGCTGACGGAATTCA
Organism: Acutalibacteraceae bacterium; assembly: GCA_051880775.1. GTDB lineage: Bacteria > Bacillota > Clostridia > Oscillospirales > Acutalibacteraceae > UBA1213. The sequence goes on along the minus strand of JBJEOP010000164.1, from coordinate 4,088 downwards.
GGCTCTGTCTGCCACATTGCGTGAACAATGCGAACCATATTTTCCATATTGTCGTTTAACTGACGGCAGATAAAACAATCTTTTGTAAGGCGGTCTATTGCTTCAAGTTTTTTCTTGTCGGGTTTTCCGTGCGGATTTGTCGGGAGCATTTCCTCGGATATTTGTTTGAGGTGACTTTCGAGAATAAGAGCATTTGACAGACGCTTTCCGAGCTTTACCATCATTGAAAAATGTCTGTGACAAAAGCCCTGTTCATTCGTCATAATGCGGATATTCGGCTCCATCATTGCAGAGCCTGTGATGTATTCCGTCTTTTGCTTTTCGAGCATATCTCTCATACGGCACATCGGACAGCCGTCCTTCGGCATAAACACATCATTTATCGGGATACTGCATATATTTTCTTTCAATTTAATCACTGTCCTTAAATAAAATTATTATGATTTGATTATACATCAGCACAAAGTAAAAGTAAATTAAAAGTTATTGCGACAGTTTTATATTTGTACTGACTTATATTTTCACTGTTAATTAAGAAAACACATAAACATCTGTTTTTCCGCAAACATTTTTCATTATGTTTTGCACGGTCAGCGTATTATATTTATAATGTAACAGTTGAATTGACTTTATCGGATTTTGAATTATTGACAAAAACGCTCTTTGACGATAAAATAAAATTATACAATTTTATCGAAAAGGAGTATGGATTATGGCAGAAGTCAAACCGTTCAGAGCATTAAGATTCAACACAGAAAAAGCAGGAAAAATAGACGGGCTGGTGTGTCCGCCTTATGATGTAATAAGCGACGAACAGCGTCAGGAGTATCTCAGCGAAAACGAACATAATATTATCCGTCTGGAACTTCCTAAGGGCGAAAATCCGTATGAAACGGCTTCCGAAACACTGAAAAACTGGATTGACAGCGAAATTCTGAAAAGAGATGATAAAGAGGCTGTTTATATCTATGAAGAAGAATTTACCGCATACGGACAGCAAAAAAAATTCAAGGGCTGTATTGCCAGAGTTAAGCTTGAAGAATTTTCAAAGGGAGTTGTACTTCCTCACGAGGAAACTCTCTCAAAGGCAAAAGAGGACAGATTTAACCTTATGAAAGCGACTGACTGTAATTTCAGTCAGATTTATTCGCTTTATATGGACAGTGAACACAAAATCCTCAGCCGTCTTGACCGGCTTTCAAACGCCAAGCCCGATGTTGAACTGACGGATAATGACAATGTAACTCACCGCCTGTGGATTGTTACGGACAAAGACGAAATTGACGCTGTATGCAAAGATTTTGCCGACAAAAAGCTCTATATCGCCGACGGTCATCACCGCTACGAAACGGCACTCAATTTCCGCAATTACTGCCGTGAAAATAATATTCCTAACGCAAGTGCTGACTATGTAATGATGATGCTGGTTGATATGGAACACGAGGGACTTGTTGTATTCCCTACTCACCGTCTTGTAAGAAATCTTGAAAACTTCAACGCTGAAAAGGCAATGAACGACTGCAAGGAATATTTTGATGTAACCGTTAAGGATAATATTTCTGAGATAGAACAAACTCTGCGTAGCCTATATGAACAGGACAAAAAAGCCTTTGCTTTTTATGACGGCGGAGATAAGTGGACTTTACTCGTTCTGAAAAATCTTGACATTATCCGCAAGCTTCTTCCGGACAAAAGTGCCGCAACTCAGGGACTTGATGTTACTGTTCTTCATACGCTTGTGCTTGAAAAGCTGTTCGGAATTGATGCGGAAAATATGGCAAAACAGATTAACCTTACCTATACAAAATATTTTGATGAGGCAATAAATTCCGTAAAATCAGGCAAGGCACAGTGTGCGTTTATTCTTAATCCTACCCGTGTTACAGAAATTCGTGATGTTGCCGCCGAAGGCGAAAAAATGCCGCAGAAATCAACATATTTCTATCCTAAGCTTATTACGGGTCTTGTTATGAACGACCTCACGGTATAAGCGGCTTATTAACACACAATTCCGTCAATAATTACTGCATATTTTTCTGAGCCTGCATAATTCTTCTGTTACATTATCACTCTATTTTCAGGAGGATATGTCTATGCTGTGCAAAAACTGCGAAAATGTTATTCCCGATAATGAAACGGTATGTTCTTACTGCGGTACTTCCGCACTTGATATACAAAGTAAAAACGGAAATACAAAAAAGGATACCGCTAAATACAGCAACAGAAAACGCAACCGAAAGAAAAACAAACGCAACAACATTACCAACATAAATGAAACAAGACTTATCGACACCGAAAGTGCAAAATCAGCAACAGAGCCGCTTTGCAATATGCCGCAGGAATTTAAGCCTGAGCTTGAACCGCCGCAGACAACACCCGAAATGCCGCCGTCACAAAGCGAACAACCGCAAAGTCCTCCCCCGCCTCATCAGCCTGAGATTACAAAACCGCCCGTTATGCCGCAAAATGATATTGCAGATACGGAAACGGATAATTCAGATGTTGTGTTCGGAATTGAGCGTGTAAAGCGTGATTCCGACCTGCCAAAACCCGACAACAAGCACACAATGAGCGATTCAACGGGAATAGTTTATGAGATTGCGGAGGAGCTTTACCGAAAAGAGAAAACTGCATCTGAAATAGAGGCTTTGTGTCAGCCTCCGTTCAAAAAAGTATTTTCTCAGAAACAGATTGAGGAACTCAACAGACAAGCGGAGGAAAAAACACGCAGTCTTGTTTCGTCAACGGTTGAACCCGAAAAAAAGGAAACCAAACCCGAACCCCAACCACAAATTATCGAACCGCCAAAGGAAAACAATCCTATATCAACAGCAAAGGCGTTTCTTTTACAGCTTGTGTTGTTCGTGCCGATTGTAAATATAATAACGGCGTTGATTTTTGGATTCCGCAAGAACAGCAACCTCAATATGAGAGCATATTCAAGGGCGTTCTGTATATGGTGCATTATTGTTATGGCGGTGTCGCTGGTGTATATTTCTGTTCTGTATTTTTCAGACCCTATGCACAGCATATCAATAATGAATCTGCAAAACCTTTTTCAACGGTCAATATAACAGAAAACCGATTACCGCAAAACACGGTAATCGGTTCTTTTGTTATAGTGTAAAAATTAATTATTCTTCTGCATCTTCTATAAGAGAAACGCCGTCAGCAAGTGAAATGTCATCAATTACTGATACCTGTTAAAGTGTATCATCAGAGCTTTGTTCTGTGTAACCCTCAGGAATTTCAAAGAGTGATGCGTCAATACTGCTTGTTACAGTAACATTCATTCTTAATTTTTGTTGAACTGAACTGCTTTCTGTGCTTGTGCTTGATGATGTGTCCTGTTCCATATCTATATATTTGATTTCATCACCGTTAAAGTAGAATGTCATTGTTGCACCTGTCATTGAATACTTTTCGTAATCCGTTGTTCCGTCTTCTTTTGAAAGAGCGTTTTCAACGAAATTCAGTTCTTTCAATGATCCTGTCATGTTTGTAAGTTTGTTAGTAACATCATCATCATCGGTGTTTTCGTCGCTTTTTGTTTTTGTGTATGTATTTGTCATACTGTTGAGACTATATGTATAGCCGTCTTTTTGGATAGAGGTCATAGTCATTCCCATCATTTTCATAGATGAGTATGTGCTGTCGCCCTGCTTCTGTACTTCCAGCTCCATAGACATGGTAGAACCGTTTATGTCCATATCACCGTTCATTTTAATATTGAACTCATCGTCATTTACCTTTGAGTAAAAGTTCTTATACATCTTTGTGTCGGTAAGATAATCTTCCTTTGTGTTGTCTGTTTTTATGATTTCAGCAAGCTTGCTTTCCTGTGAAACAGTGCCTGTGTTATTGTTTGAGCAAGCTGCGATTGAAATCGCCATAAGACCTGTCAAGAGTACCGAAAAAATTTTTTTCATCATAATAATAATTCTCCTTAAAAAATTATAAGATTCAGAAACGTTCTGATTATCTAAATGTTACCACAATAAAATTATAGTGTCAATAATATTACAATAAATTTACACGTTCGTTTCATAAAATCAAAAGCAAGAAATAAGTCCAAATAAGGTAGAATC
>JBJEOP010000163.1:0-25044 GCA_051880775.1 Acutalibacteraceae bacterium | reverse complement strand
CAGGCGAGCTTGATGTTTCGGAAATTGAAATCTAAACCACTAAAAATTATTGTTTGTATTAAAATTGGAGGGAAACAAAATGTTTTTTAAGAAAAAAGATGTTTTTTCGGGCGGCGTTGAATATATTGTTGTCGGTCTTGGAAATCCCGGTTCGCAGTACGCAAACACAAGACACAACGCAGGATTTATTACAATAGACACACTCGCCGAAAAACTCGGCGTAAAAATCGACAGAATAAAATATAAATCCCTCTGCACAACCTGTATAATAAATGATAAAAAGGTTCTTCTTATGAAACCGTCAACATATATGAACCTCAGCGGTCAGGCGGTGACGGAGGCTATGAATTTCTTTAAGATTCCGCCTGAAAAGGTCATTGTTATTTTTGATGATATATCACTTGATGTCGGAAAAATGCGTATAAGACGCAAGGGCAGTGACGGCGGTCATAACGGAATTAAGAATATTATCTATCTTTCGGGCAGTGATATGTTCCCGAGGATAAAAGTAGGCGTAGGACATAAGCCTGAAAAATGGGATCTTGCCGACTGGGTGCTTTCGTCGTTCAATGACAGCGAAATGAAGCTTCTCAAAGAAACAGCCGAAAAAGCCTGTGACGCTGTAAGCCTTATTATTGACGGAAAAACCGACAGGGCTATGAATTTATATAACTCATAAGTTATAATGCAGAAAAGGTGTAACAAAATGAAATTTTTAGACGGTGTTTTGCGTGGTGTTGAAGAATATCGGGAGCTTTCAAGGTCAATCGCCCTTGGGAGAATGCCCGCAATGGCAACGGGTCTTTCGGGAATACACAAGGCACATCTCATACACAGCCTTTGCACCGAAAAAAACTGCGGAGCGTTGGTTATAGCGTCCGACGAGGCGGAGGCACAAAAGCTGTGCAGTGACCTTAAAGCAATGGGAACGGATACAGTGTTCTATCCGTCAAGGGATTATACCTTCCGTGAAGTCGAGGGTGTTTCAAGGGAGTTTGAGCATCAGCGTATAGCGGCACTTTATGCGTTGCAGTCGGGCAGAAGCAAGGCAATAGTTGCCTGTGTTGACGCAGTAATGCAGTACACAATTCCGCCGCAGAAATTAAAGGACGCAACCGTTGAAATAAAAGAGGGAGCTGAGGTTTCTCTCGAAAAAATTATTGCGTCACTCACTGCTGACGGCTATGTCCGTGTTGAACAGGTAGAGGGTACGGGACAGTTTGCGGTAAGAGGCGGAATACTTGACTTTTTTATGCCGTCATCGTCACAGCCGTGCAGAGTGGAGTTCTGGGGTGACGAAATCGACACGGTTTCGGCTTTTGATATTGATACACAGCGTAGAACGGAAAAACTCGACGGCTTTGTAATTACTCCGTCGTGCGAGATACTCGTTGACGATATTGACGAACTTGTGCAGAAGATAAACAAAAAAGCCTCGTCACTGCGTGGAAAAACAGCGGCACAGGCAAGAGAAATAATGTACCGTGAATCCGAGCTGCTGAAAAACACAGGTCGCCTTACTTCAATCGACAAGTATTATTCTTTGATTTACGAAACGCCTGCAAATCTGTTTTCGTATATTCCCGATGATTTTCTTGTTTTTGTGTCGGAGCAGCCAAAGCTCAAAGAGCGTATGAGGGCGACATTGTGGCAGTGGGGAGAGGACATAAAGGACTATCTTTCCGAGGGTATTCTCTGTAAGGGAATGGACTGCTATACAGGCGACTGGACAGACGAACTTACGGAGCTTTCAAAGAGAAATACAATATTTACAGACAACTTTGCCCGTGGCAGCAGTGAAGTGCCGTTGCGTGAGCTGGTGAATTTTAATTTCAGACAGCTTTCTGCGTGGAGCGGCTCGGTGAATATTCTGTGCGAGGATTTGCAGAACCTGCGTGACTCTGACAAGGTGTGCGTAATACTTGCGGGAACACAAAAATCGGCGGAAAATCTCTTCAAAGAAATGTGCGACAGAGGTTACAGTGCAAAATTCCTGAAAAATGACGATGAACTCAGCGGAGAGGGAATTTATATATGCAGCGGCAGTCTGTCGGCAGGCTTTGAATATCCGTCAGCCGCATTTTGTCTTATAACACATTCACAGGTTGCCGTTAATCTCAGAAAGAAAAAACGCAGTCAGCCGAAAAGCAAAGCCGTTTTCAGTCTTGCGGAGCTTTCGGTCGGTGATTATGTGGTACACACGGCACACGGTATAGGACAGTTTGACGGCATACATAAGATTGATATGCACGGCATAGTAAAGGACTATATCAAGATAAAATACGCCAAAGGCGATATACTCTATGTACCCGTAACACAGCTTGACCTTGTTTCAAAGTATATAGGACCCCGTGAGGAAGCCGCCGTAAAGCTTAACAAAATAGGCGGTCTTGAATGGCAGAGGGCAAAGAACCGTGTACGGAAAGCCGTTAAGGATATTGCCGATGAACTCATAAAACTTTATTCCGAACGAATGAAGGCAAAGGGACACGCTTTTCCGACCGATACCGACTGGCAGGCGGATTTTGAACAGAAGTTTGAATATGAAGAAACAGCCGACCAGAAACGCTGTATTGCAGAAATAAAGAGCGATATGGAAAAGCCGTCGCCTATGGACAGACTTTTGTGCGGCGATGTTGGCTTCGGAAAAACCGAGGTTGCACTCCGTGCGGCGTTTAAGTGCGTTGCCGATTCAAAGCAGTGTGCAATTCTTGTTCCGACAACAATTCTTGCGTGGCAGCACTACCAGACGGCGTTAAGACGCTTTGAGGGCTTCCCCGTCAATATTGAGCTTCTGTCGAGATTCCGCACACCGTCACAGCAGGATTCAATCATAAACAAGCTCAAGCACGGTGATGTCGATATGGTAATAGGCACTCACCGCCTTGTATCGAATGATGTGAAATTCAGAGATTTAGGACTTGTAATTATCGACGAGGAACAGCGTTTCGGTGTTGCACAAAAAGAAAAGTTAAAGGAAATGTGCAAAAATGTTGATGTGCTTACCTTGTCGGCAACGCCTATTCCGAGAACGCTGAATATGGCAATGTCGGGCATAAGGGATATGTCAACGCTTGAAGAAGCACCGCAGGACAGACACCCCATACAGACATACGTTCTTGAATATGACGACGCAGTAATAAACGAGGCAATAAGGCGTGAACTCAGGCGTGGCGGACAGGTGTTCTATCTTTTTAATTCAGTTGAGGGCATTGAAAATAAGGCACAGGAAATCCGTGACCGTATTCCCGAGGCAAAGGTAGGCGTAGGACACGGAAAAATGACCGAAAGTCAGCTTTCGGAGGTATGGCGGCAGATGCTTGAACAGGAAATAAATGTCCTTGTCAGCACAACAATCATTGAAACGGGTGTCGATATTCCTAACGCCAACACGCTTGTTATCGAGAATGCCGACAAAATGGGACTTTCACAGCTGCACCAGATAAGAGGACGTGTAGGACGTTCGTCAAGGAGAGCCTATGCGTATCTTACATTTCAGCGTGACAAGGTGCTTACGGAAATTTCGCAGAAAAGACTTGAAGCAATAAAGGAATTTACGGAATTCGGCTCAGGCTTTAAGATTGCAATGCGTGACCTTGAACTCAGAGGTGCAGGAAATATTCTCGGTGCAAAGCAACACGGTCATATGGCTGATGTCGGCTACGATATGTATATGAAGCTGCTCAATGAGGCGGTAAGTGCCGCAAAGGGTGAAGCACCAGCCGGCACAGACCTCGACTGTCTTGTTGATGTTCAGATTGAGGCACATATTCCCGAAAGCTATATCGCAAATCTTAACCGCCGTCTTGAAATTTACCGCCGTATTGCCGACATAAGAACAGAGGACGACGCAAGCGATGTCATAGATGAGCTTATTGACCGTTTCGGAGATATGCCGAAATCGGTTCAGGGACTTATAGATATTGCACTTGTCAGGAGCAAAGCCGAAAAAATCGGTATTTACGAAATAAAACAGCAGCCCGACTATGTTCTGTTTTATGTAAAACAGATTAACACCGAACCTGTTGCAGAGATAATAGGTCGTATGAAAGGCAGGGCAATGCTCAGTGCAGGCTCAAAGCCGTATATTGCCGTTCGTATAAGGAGTAATGATACGGTTATGGGCATTTTGAATGAGGTTCTTATGAAAAACAGCAAAAAATAAGGTAATAGCCGAAAATTTGTTGAATTTTTTTATAGACTTTAATAGAATTTTGTTATATAATAACCCTATATGCGTATGAAATTTAATTCCGAAAGGACGATCAGCTTTTATGAAAAATATAGTAAAACCACTTGCAGTATTCAGTACGGCAGCACTTCTCTTATGTTCATCGGGCTGCGGCGACACGTCATGGAGCTTTAAGACAGATGACTCAACTATCTCAAACGGTACTTATATCTATTACACCTATATGGCGTATAATGAAGCCTCATCGAAAATAGAGGAGGAAGCGTCGAAGGAAGCGTCAGAGTCTTCCGAAGAATCAAAAGCGTCAGAAGCGTCAGAAACCTCAGAGTCATCAGAGGTTGATATAATGTCGCAGAAGATTGAGGGCAAATCCGCTGAGGAATGGATTGCAGACAAGGCAAAGGAAGAATGTATTGCACAGCTTACTATGGATAAGCTCATCAAGGAACACAAGGTCGAGGTTGACGAAACCGAGATTGAAACCTACACAAGCTACTACGAACAGTATTATCAGTACGGTGCATCATTCTATACTGATCTTGGAATTTCAAAAGAATCTTATCTTAACGCAACAGGCAGATACACAGGACTTTCAGACCAGCTGTTTTACAGTATCTACGACAAGGGCGGCTCAAAGGAAGTTCCGAGCGAGGATATAGAAAAATATTTCAAGGAAAATTATATCAATTATTTCTGTATTCCTTATTCGCTTAAAACAACAGACGAGGACGGCAACCAGACAGATATTGACGACACAACAATGGACACACTTAAAACCAATTTTGCAAAATATGCCGATATGCTCAACAAGGGTTCATCAACAGACGATGTTGTAAAGCAGTATCAGAAAGACTACGATACAACGTCAGACCCGAGCAGCTCGGATAATATCGTTGTTGAAGATTCGGGTATGACCGAAGAATTCCAGAAAGTAATCAACGGTCTTAAAGAAAAACAGGCAACCGTTACATCAATCAACGATACTTATTACCTTATCTATAAGGGTGCTATTGCTGACCAGGTGTCAAAACTTTCAGACGATGAAACCAAGATAAATCAGAGAACAAGAGTTCTTCACAAGATGAAAGATGAAGAATTCAAGAAATATCTTGATGATGAAGAGGCAAAGCTGAAATACGAAACAAACGACGCTTGCCTTTCAAGATACAGCGTTAAGAGTACGGTTGACAAAATCAAATCCGCATCATAAAAAATAAAACCGCAAAAACAAACCTCCGAAAAGATTTCATTCAGTCTTTTCGGAGGTTTTGATTTTGCAGATTAAAAAAGCATCAGTGCTTTGCGTTGAAATCCGTTTATTGTTACATTAAGTCAGTGCGTGAAGTAACACATCAGCTGATGCTGCGGACAGGAAATTTTCGGGGTAAGAATAACCTTGAACGCAGTTTGACCGTAGCGGCACGCTGCTTACTTGATTCCGTCGGGGTTTTTAACCTGGAAATTCCAAGTGTCAAGACACATTTTGTCTATACCGTATTCGGCGTGCCAGCCGAGTTCAGTATTTGCCTTTGCAGCGTCAGCATAGAAAGCAGGCAGGTCGCCGGGACGTCTGTCGCCGATAACATAGTTGAGCTTTTTGCCGCTTGCATTTTCAAATGCGTGAATAATGTCAAGAACGCTGTAGCCTGTACCTGTACCGATGTTGTAAGCCTCAATGCCCGTTGTACTGAGGATTTTCTTTACGGCACACAGATGAGCCTTTGCAAGGTCAACAACGTGAATATAGTCACGGACACAGGTGCCGTCCTTTGTTTCGTAGTCGCCGCCGAAAACAGTAAGCTGAGGCAGCTTGCCGATTGCAACTCTTGATATATAAGGCATAAGGTTGTTAGGAATACCGTTGGGGTCTTCACCGATAAGACCGCTTTCGTGGGCACCGATAGGGTTGAAATAACGCAGGAGTGAAATGCTCCATTCATTGTCCGATGTATAAACATCACCGAGAATCTGCTCGATAAAATGCTTTGTTCTTCCGTAAGGGCTGCTGACATCGCCTGTAATCATATCTTCCTTGTAAGGAATAGGGTTGTTTCCGTAAACCGTTGCAGATGAGCTGAAAACAATCTTTTTGCAGTTGAATTTCTGCATAACCTCAAACAGTACAACACTGCCGGAGATATTATTTTCGTAGTAGAGGAGAGGGAGCTTTGTTGATTCGCCGACAGCTTTAAGACCTGCAAAATGAATTACAGCGTTAATTTTGTTTTCTGCAAATATTTTTTCAAGTCCTTCACGGTCACGAATATCACATTCATATTTTCTGAGGCTCTTGCCTGTGATTTTTTCAACTCTGTTGAGAACCTCGGGAACGCTGTTGTAGTAATTGTCTGCAACAACAACATCATAGCCGCTGTTGAGAAGCTCAACACAGGTATGACTTCCGATATATCCGGCACCGCCTGTTACAAGAATAGCCATTTTTAAATCTCCTTTAATCAAAAATTCGTTTGCTATATTATACCTTTTTATGACTTGTATTGTCAATGTTTTATATATGAAATAAAGCTGTTGAGATTTCAGGCTTTTTGTGCTATAATGCAGAATATAAATTTCTGAAACAACTGTTGTATATTCGGAGGAAAATTATGTCTGAATCAAATATTACAAAAAGGGCTATTGCAGACGGTTTCAAAGGACTTATGGCGAAAAAGTCGTTTGAAAAAATTACAATAGCCGATATAACATCTTCCTGCGGCTTGAACCGTCAGACATTTTATTATCATTTTCAGGACAAGTATGAGCTTCTGAACTGGATTTTTTATAATGATGTAATATCCATTGTTGCCGATAATGCCGACGAGGTTACATTCGACAATTGGAGCGACAGGGTTCTGAAAATGCTGATTGTGATAAAAAATGATGCAAAATTCTACACAAACGCTCTTAATACCGAATACGGCAACGAATTCCGCAACTATCTTTTTATTGTCAGCAGGGAGATATTCAACGAAGTAATAGACAGAATATCAAAGGGATATTTTATTGATGATGCGGACAAAAAATTTCTTTCGGAGTTTTATTCGTGCGGAATTTCGGGCGGCATAATAAGATGGATTACAACAGGAATGAAAGAAAGCCCCGAAAGTATCGTACAGCATACAAAAAATCTTGTAAACGACAGCAAGGCTCTTGCGGTTGCAAGGTATCTTCAAGAACAGAAAAAAGATAACGACAAAACCGTTTAAATATTAAGCATTGAAAGAAATGTTTGTTTCAGTTTTTCTTTATCGCCTGTTTTACACAGCTCAAAAAGGATTTCTTTTGATTGCTTGCGGTCTATATATTTTCCGCCGAGTTCCAGAAGGTTTCTCACACAGCGTTCGGGAGAACGCTCACAGTTTTTAATAATTATGTTTGTGGCTGCACTGAGTGCAGCCATTTTTAATTTTCGGTTATCAGCCATACATATCAATCCCGTTACATTATTATATATTATAATTTTACTATTATATTTTGTATATGAATATATACAATTTTTTGCAACTGTATAAAAATACATCAAGAAACGCATAAAAAAAGGGACACACCCACGAAAGAGTGCGTCCCGGGAAACTGAAATATTATTGTGCGGTATATGTTTTTCCGTTTTCAACAGCCATACCGGGCTGACCCGAGGCAGGATATTGATTTTTGCCGTCATTAAAGATTATTGTCGGACTTTTTACGTCTGACGGAACGGTATAGCTGTATGTGCCGTCACCGTTGTCTGTCATTTTCTCGCCCGGCCACTCGGCATTTTTTCCGCCGCCGCCGTTTTCATAGACATAAGCGTTGACTGTACTGCCCCAGTTGTCAGGTTTTTTGAATGTTACAACGGTTTCCTGAGGCTGTGCTGCCGGTTCAGACTCCTTGCTTTCTTCCTGAGGTTTGGTGTTTTCTGTTGCTGAGCTGTCTGCTTCATAGGTCTTGCCGGCAACTAACTCTGCACCCGGCTCCAGAGCGGCAGGATACTGATTTGCACCGTCGGAGAATATAACAAGTGCCGAAGTCCAGTCCTTTGAGAGTGTGTATGAATATGTACCGTCGGAGTTTTTGGTCATTTCTTCACCCGGCCAATCACCGTTTGATTCAACCGGATTTACGGTTTCGTCATAGACGTATGCATAAACCTTGTCGCCCCAGCCTGACGGCTTTTTGAAAGAAATGCTTGAACCCGATTTGTTTGATGATGTCTTTGTAAAATAGTAAGTCATTGTGCTTGTAAGACCGTTGTCGTTTGTTGCACTGACTTTAAGAGCGGTTGAGTCCGAAAGATTTACGGTTATGCTGTCGCCGTCAGCAAATTCCGTTTCGGAGCCGCCGTCAAGGGTATAGGTGTTCTTTGAAGAATCCTTTGCGTGAACTACAACAGATATGCTGTCCTCTGATGTCGTGAAGGAGTCGGTTTCGATTGAAACTGACGGCATTGAAACAGGAGCTGAATAGCCGTCGTTATAGAGTACGGAAACGCCCTCGGCCGGAACGGTACCCGTGATTTTTCCGCCTGAAACGGTAAATTCCACACCGTCGTTTGCACGGTCTGAGTATGTACCGTCTGCAAGAGCCGTATCGGCGTTAAGAGAATATTCCGTGCTGCCTGTGTTTATAACAACAACGCCCTTTGAGCCTCTTGCAATCATAAGAACTGATTTTTCAGCGTCGGGGTTTGTCATCTTTGTGTCCTCACCTACCATTGCATTTCTGAAATGGTTTATGGCAGTGACGCTTTTGTGTTTATAGAGAGTGCTGCCGGCAGCACCTATGCGGTTCATTGTACCCCACTGCTTGTCGGCGTCAGCCTCAAACGGTCTGTCAAAGAACAGCGGAGTGCCGTTTCCTGATGCGGCAATTACTGCCCAGCCTTCAATAAGCTTGGTATCGGTAAGCCTGAGAGATGAGCCGTCGGTGTAGTTATCGTGCGATTCTACCCACGTTACAACGTCTGTGCTTCCGCCGACTTTAAGGTTAGAAAGACTTTCGGCGTTGAGCTTGCCTGTTGACAGAGATGAACGAAGATCTGCACCGTAGGAGCTTGCGGTTGTGTGACCTATTGCCTTTATGTAGTCGGCAACTCTGTCGTTGTCGCCCTGAAGAACCTCACCGTAATTGAATATTGTGTCTGCTTTGTCGATTTTGGTTGTTACAATTTCCCAGAAATTATTTTGGAGAGAACTGTCTTCCTGAGGATCGTCACTGAGGGCAATATGCTTTGCAGTGTCATATCTGAAACCGTCGGCACCGTCAGCGATACATTGGTTAAGATACTTGATGAAATAATCCTGAAAAGCGGGATTTTCAGTATTTACATCAGGCAGACCTCCCATTGCACCTGTTGTACATTCAAGACGGTTGCTGTAACTTGTAATGTCTTTCTTGCCGTTCTTGTGGTAAAGCTTGTCTGCACCGCCAACGGCGTTTATAAGATTTTCGGAAACTGCGTCGGTTGTTGATGTTGTGTGGTTAGGAACAACATCGACAATGATTTTAATGCCGTATTTTTCAGCCTCATCACACATAGCCTTGAATTCGTCCTCTGTGCCGAACTGATAGTTGCCGATTGTCCAGTCCGTCGGCTGATAATGATAGTACCATTTTCCCTGTCCCATAAGCTGCATACCGCCGTTGCCGCCCTCTATGCACTTATTGGCAGGTGAAGTCTGTATTGTCGAATAGCCTGCTGCGGCAATATCCGCCATACTTTCCTTTATGGTGTTGAATGACCAGCTCCATGCGTGAAGAATAACACCGTCCTTGATGTTGTCGGTAAGATTGTAGTCCGTTCCTTCCGTTGTCTGAGAAGCTTCCCCGGTTGATTCCTGCGGTTGCTCACTGACCTGAGGTTCCTGTCCGTTTGTGTGGGTTGTTGAGGCTTTACAGCCCGAAAACGATACGACAGAAGCTGCCAGAGCAAGAGTCAGCATAACCGAAACTACTTTTTTTCTGTTCACTGTTCTTTCCTCCTGTATAAATTTTTAAAGTGATAGTTATAATAATATATTATACTATTTTTTATTCTCTTTCAAGATATTTTTGATAAAATTATTACAGAAAAAGGACGCACTCAAAAACAGAGTGCGTCCCCGAAACATTCAAAAATTATTCAACAGTATATGTTTTGCCGCCTTCAACATCAATGCCGGGTTTGTTTGAATTTGGATATTGATTAGTACCGTCATTGAAAAGAATTTTAGGATTACTCATATCTGACGGAATGGTATAGCTGTATGTACCGTCGCCGTTGTCTGTCATTGCTTCGCCCGGCCATTCGGCATTTTTGTTGCCGCCGTCTTCATAAACATAAGCATTTACTGTGTCGCCCCATTGGTCAGGCTTCTGGAATGTTACAACAATGCCTTCCTGTTCAGTTGACGATTCAGCTTCACTGCTTTCCTCTGTTGATGATTCAGCTTCGCTGCTTTCCTCCGCTGATGACTCAGGCTCGCTGCTTTCTTCAACTGACGGTTCAGGTTCGCTGCTTTCCTCAACTGACGACTCAGGCTCGCTGCTTTCCTCGACTGATGATTCAGCTACACTGCTCTCGACAGGTGCCTGTGACGGTTCTCCGTTAAGATAAACTGTTTGACCTTTACAGCCTGATACCGAAATGACAGCAGCCGAAAGAGCAAGAGCCATAAGAATGGCTGTTACTTTGTTTTTGTTCATTTATAATTCCTCCTAAAAAATTTCTGTTTAAATGAAGATACAATCATATTATACGCTTTTACATAAATTTTTCAATCGAATTTTAACATTTTATAAAATTTTTTAAGAAAAATAATAAACTGTCCGAAAAGCGTTCCGTCTGTGCGATTATATACTCTAAAATACTATTGACGAATAAAGGTGTTTTACTTTAAAATAGGTAATAATAAAAAGGAAAAGAAAATACTCAAAGGAGAAAGAAAAATGTCCTATAAAATTATTGCACTTGACCTTGACGGTACGCTTACAAATTCCGAAAAAGTTATTACGCCGAAAACACACGACGCACTTATTGAATTTCAGAAAAACGGCGGCAAGGTTATTCTTGCGTCAGGCCGTCCGACAATGGGAATTTACCCCCACGCAAAGTCACTCCGTCTTGATGAATTCGGCGGATATATACTTGCCTTTAACGGCGGCAGAGTTATTGACTGCAAAGACGATTCAACAGTATTTCAGACCAGGCTTCCGCTGAAATATATACCCGAAATATGCGATATTATTAAGGATTATCCCGTCGGAATAAACACCTATGAGGGCGACAAAATTGTTGTCGGTTTAAACCTTAACGACTATACAAGACTTGAATCAAAAATAAATGCAATGGATATAAAGTATGTTGATGATTTTGTCGGATATGTTAACTTTGACATTAACAAATGTCTTTTGCAGGGTGAGCCGTCCGAAATACTTAAACTTGAAAAAATACTTTCCGAAAAATACAAGGGTGAGCTTGGAATATTCAAATCTGAGGCATTTTTCCTTGAAATTGTGCCGAACGGTATTGATAAGGCGGCGTCAATCGACCGACTGCTTAAAACAATCGGCATAAAAACAGAAGAATGTATTGCCTGCGGCGACGGATTCAACGACGTTTCAATGATTGAATATGCAGGACTTGGCGTTGCGATGTCAAATGCAACAGAACCCGTAAAGGCTGTTGCCGATTTTGTCACTCTCTCAAATGATGAGGACGGAATTGCCTATGTACTCGAAAAATTCACAAAATAACCGAAAGGACATACACTATGAGCGAAAGTAATAAATCAAAGCCATTTGTCGGTTTTGTACTGCTTGACAGTGCAAAGTGGAATCAGCAAAAATTCTGTAACGACCTCAAAAACGACTGGGGATACAGCTACACCATTGACGACGAAAAAGCCGATATTGTAACCCTTGAACTTGACGGTATGACGGCAAGCGTCAGCTTTATGCCGACGCCTGTTCCCGACGGAGAGGCTGAGGAAAACGCAAAAGCGAACTATATCTGGCCGAAAGCTGTTGAAGTTGCAAAAAACCACAAGGCACACCTTATGGTTGCCGTAATAAACTACGGCTGTACTGCTCTTGAAGCGGCAATGTTTTACACGAAATTTGCGTCTGTATGCTTAAAGCAGGAAAATGCAACAGGAATTTATACCTGCGGAAATGTATTTTCACCGCATTTTTACTGTAATGTTGCCGATATGATGAAACAGGGCGAGCTGCCTGTTCCCGACTGGGTGTATTTCGGACTTTACAGAACGAAGGACGGTATGTGCGGATATACATACGGACTTGCTGACTTTGGCTATGATGAAATTGAGGTGCTTGACACAAATGCAAAGCCACGGGAGCTGCGTGACTTTATGCTTGATATAGTCTATTATGTAATAAGTCAGAATATAGTGCTTAAAGACGGCGAAACAATCGGCTTTACACCCGAACAAAAGCTGTCGATAACAAAGAGTACAGGCGTTGCACTCAACCGTCTTACTTTAAAGATTGAATATCCTGAAAATAACTGATATAAATAATTCTTATACACAAAATTAAAAGAAACACCTTTTTGCGGGTGTTTCTTTTTTCTTAATTATGAATTGTTTTGAACCGCCAAAGGTGATATAATGTATTTTATGATAAAATCAGGAAAAAGGAAGAACTTTTATGAGTACAATAAATATTGACAGAACGATATATCACGATAGACCGCAAAACGAAAGACTGCCAAAGGAAACGGCAGTTTATGATTTGCTTGATACTCTCGGCGTTGAATACAGCCGACTCGACCACGATGCGACGGCAACAATAGAGTATTGTGTTGATGTCGAAAAGATTTTAGGTATTGAAATATGCAAAAATCTGTTTCTTTGTAACCGTCAGAAAACAGCGTTCTATCTTCTGATGATACCCGGCGGAAAGAAATTTCACACAAAAGACCTTTCAAATCAAATCAACAGTGCAAGGCTTTCGTTTGCCGACGCTGAATATATGGAAAAGTTTCTGAACATTACACCGGGTTCAGTCAGTGTTATGGGGCTTATGAACGATAGCGAAAACAATGTTCAGCTACTTATTGACAATGATGTGCTTAAACACGAATTTTTCGGCTGTCACCCCTGTATAAACACTTCAAGCCTTAAAATAAAAACAAAGGATTTGCTTGAAAAAATACTGCCCGCAATTCATCATCAGCCTGTTATTGTGGAACTTTGATATGAATGATTTTGACAGACTTCTTGCCCAAGTAACCGAACAGGCACGAAAAGTAAAAATTCCCGTTTCAAAAAATATTTCGCCGCAGGTGCTTGTAAATTCCCGTGCGACAAAACGGTTCGGACAATGCACATTCAAAAACGGAATTTACACAATAGAGCTTTCACAGCGACTGAAAAATGCCCCCGAAAAATCCTGCCGTCAGACTATTGCACACGAGCTGATACATACCTGCAAGGGCTGTAACAATCACGGAAAGAAATTCTTGCATTATGCCGAAATTATGAACCGTGAGTACGGCTATAACATAAAGCGTACAAGCAGCTGTGAGGAACTTGGTGTTGAGGATATTTCAAATGTGAGGTATATTCTTGTATGCGAAAAATGCAGTGCTGAGATAAAGCGTTCACGCTACACAAAGGTTATAGCAAATCCGTCAGAATACAAATGTATATGCGGCGGAAAACTAAGAAGAATACAGTGAAAATTTGATTTTGTGAGATGATAATTTTTGAATGATAACATAAAGCTTATTTGTCCGATTTGTGCGGCACGGCTTGAACAAAACGAAAAGACTCTTGTCTGTGAAAATAATCATAATTTCGATATTGCACGACAGGGATATGTAAATTTATTGCCCGTACAGAATAAACATTCTCTTAATCCCGGTGACACAAAGGAAATGCTTAACGCAAGACGGAATTTTTTAAACGGAAATCAATATATGCCGATATGCCAAAGTGTCACCGACGCAATAAAAAAATATTGTCACGAAAAAAATCCCGTGCTTGTTGATATAGGCTGCGGAGAGGGATATTATACTTCCGCTTTTGAGCGTGAGTGCAACGCACAGTGTATCGGTATTGATATTTCAAAGGACGGCGTTAAAATGGCGTGTTCACGCAGTAAAAGTATTGAATGGCTTGTTGCGACAGCCTCGCTTATACCTGTTGAGGATAACTCGGCTGATGTTGTTACGGCTATGTTTTCTTTGCTCTTGCAGGACGAATACGCAAGAATACTCAGAAAAGGCGGCTTAGTTGTTGAAATAACCGTCGGTACAAACCACCTTAAAGAGCTGAAACAAATCATATATGATGAGGTCTTTGAACAGCACAAGCACCCGTCGGAATGTGGGGATAAATTTGAGGAGCTTATGTGTGAGGAACACAGCTTTAAAATGTCGCTGAAAAATGACGAACTAAGAAATCTTCTTATGATGACGCCGCATTTCTGGCGTATTCACAAGGAACGCCGTGAAAAGCTTGAATCGCTTGAACAGCTTGAACTTACAGCGGACTACTGGGTTCGTGTACTACGGAAAAAATAAGGGAGAATTAAAATGAAAAAAATTATTATCTTTGTATCACTGCTTGCAATGGCATTAACGCTTTGTGCCTGTTCTCAGGGTCAAGACGAAAGCTCGTTAAGCGTTTCGTCAGAAAACAGTTTTTTTGAAGCATCAGACGGAATACTGGTATATAACGACAATGCGTCAAAAATTGACGAGGGTTCGCTCATAACAAGAAACACTGACATTGTGGAGGTTTCAGCACCCGAAAACAGCATAAGCCTTGAAAAAGCAGAAGAAATGCTTGACGGCTGTGCTTTTGAGGATTTGTATCTTTTTCAGAGTGTAAAGGATTATAAAAAATATTATTCGGGAACTGTTTCACAGAGCGGTTCAATGTATTATTCGTTTGATTTTTACATAGAAAAAGACGGTCAAAGAGTTTTTGCGGGTACAAGCTGTCTTGTCGCCTGTGACGGTAAAGATATTATGAAAAAAGACTGGACAGGAAGTTATGTAACCGTTCAGCCGAATAAAGCGTCAGACGAAAAATCACCGTCGGAATTATATAAATCCGCAAAGGTACTGCCGAATGACGCTTTGATTACTCTTACGGAATTTTCAGACAGTCAGCTTGGCTTGGAATATGAGCTTTCGGCTTATACATTTGAGTGCGAAACCGAAATTCAGACGTTAAAAAGCATAAAATGCTATAAATTCACTCCAAAGCTGAACTATACAAATTCCGTAAAAATGCTTTCGCCGTATTATATCACCGTTGACGGCACAAACAGAGTATTTACCTCCGATAAGGAAAACAGCGGAGAATATGTTGAAATTAAATAAAAAAATAATATGTACAAACAAGCCAAAATATGTTAAAATGGCTTTATAGCTAAACTTGTTATAAAGGGGATTTAATATAATGACAGTTAAACCAAAAGTAAGAGGCTTTATATGCACAACCGCACATCCTGACGGCTGTAAGGCAATAGTAAAATCACAGATTGATTATGTAAAGTCACAGCCAAAGGCTGACGGCCCGAAAAAAGTCCTTGTAATCGGTTCTTCTATGGGTTACGGACTGGCATCAAGAATTGTATCGGCATATTCATTCGGTGCGGCAACTCTCGGTGTTATTTTTGACAAGCCGTCAAACGGTTCACGCACAGGTACTGCCGGTTGGTATAACACGGCGGCTTTTGAGGAATTTGCACAGGCTGACGGTCTTTATGCAAAAACAATCAACGGTGACGCATATTCAAAGGAAATAAAAGATAAAGTTATTGAAACAATCAAAAAAGACCTCGGAAAAGTTGATATGGTTGTTTACAGCCTTGCCGCACCAAGACGCACAACTGCTGACGGTACGGTTTATACTTCCGTTCTTAAAACAGTCGGAAAGCCATACACAAATAAGACAATAGACCTCAAAACAAAGACCGTATCCGATATTACGGTAGAACCTGCAAGTGAAGACGAAATCAACGCAACCATCAAGGTTATGGGCGGTGAGGACTGGAAAGAATGGATTGAAGCACTCAAAGCCGCCGACGCAATTACCGACAATGCAGTAACCGTTGCATATTCATATATAGGACCTGAAATCACACACGCAATCTATGCCGACGGTTCAATCGGAAAGGCAAAAGACCACCTTTTCAAAACTGCACAGGAAATTACAGCCGCAGATGACGGAATTAAAGCATATATTTCTGTAAACAAAGCACTTGTAACACAGTCAAGTGCCGCAATTCCGATTGTACCGCTTTATATTTCGATACTCTATAAAGTTATGAAGGAACACAATGTACACGAGGGCTGTATTGAACAGATGTACAGACTTTTCAACCAAAAGATGTACGGCGGTGAAGTACAGACAGACGCAGAGTGCAGAATCCGTCTTGACGACCTTGAAATGCTGCCCGAAATTCAGTCAGAGGTTAATACTCTTTGGAACGATATTTCAACGGAAAATCTTGACACGCACACCGACCTTGACGGCTACTGGGACGATTTTTACAAGCTGTTCGGATTTAATGCGGACGGTGTTGACTATGATGCCGATACCGATATTGACAAGAAAATTCCAAGCATTGAAGATAACTGATAATACTGTTTCTCGTTAAAATCAGAGATAAAAATTGCGGGTGCAGGTGTCGCTCACACCTGCCGAGGTCAAGGGCGAGCAGCCCTTGCAGGGTTTGGGACAGCGTCCCAACATTCAGTACTCAAAAAGAAAAAGTATAAAATGAAAAATCAGCCACGGTTACATATAAAATAACCGTGGCTGATTTATTCTACAAAGTGTAATGTCAAGAAAGATTATACATTTTGTTTAATAATTTTCTCGATAAAATATCTGTGTATTTCCGTATAATCGGAAAGCTCGGGGTGAAATGATGTAACAAGCTGATTGCCCTGCTGTGCGGCAACGATATTGCCGTCAACCGTTGAAAGAACCTTTACATTTTCGCCGACACTCTCAATATACGGGGCTCTGATGAACACCATAGGAACATCTGAAATATCCCCGAAAGTTGAAACGGTTTCAAAGCTTCCGAGCTGTCTGCCGTATGCGTTTCGTCTGACATTTATATCCATTGTCGCAAAATGCCTTGTATCATCATTGGTAAGATTTTTTGCAAGAAGAATCATTCCTGCACAGGTTCCGAAAACAGGCAGACCGTTTTCGATTTTGCTTTTGAGTGTATCAAAAATATCAAAATCGTGCAGAAGCTTTCCCATAGTTGTGCTTTCGCCGCCGGGGAGTATAAGTCCGTCAAAAGCCTGCTCCAAGTCGCTTTTTCTGCGGATTTCAAAATGTTCCGTGCCGAGCATATCAAGGATTTTTTCATGTTCGGCAAATGCACCCTGAACGGCAAGTACCGCAATTTTCATAATCAGACACCACGCTCAGCCATAAGAATTTTGATTTCGTCAGCATTGATACCAACCATTGCCTCACCGAGATCCTCTGAAAGCTCAGCAAGAATCTTTGGGTTGTTGTAGTTTGTAACAGCCTGTACGATAGCCTTTGCACGCTTTTCAGGATTGCCTGAGCTGAATATGCCTGAGCCTACGAATACACCCTCTGCACCAAGCTGCATCATAAGTGCTGCGTCAGCAGGAGTTGCAACGCCGCCTGCCGAGAAGTTTACAACAGGGAGCTTTCCGTTGTCGTGTACATATTTAACAAGTTCATAAGGAACGGCAAGCTCTTTTGCTGTGTTGAACAGTTCGTCCTCACGCATTGAAGTAAGGCGTCTGATGTCGCTCTGAATTGCTCTCATATGACGTACTGCCTGTACAACGTCACCTGTGCCAGCCTCGCCCTTTGTACGAATCATTGAAGCACCCTCGGCAATTCTTCTGAGTGCCTCGCCGAGGTTTCTTGCACCGCATACAAACGGAACCTTGAATTTTGTTTTGTCGATATGGTATGTATCGTCAGCAGGGGAGAGAACCTCGCTTTCGTCGATGTAGTCGATTTCAAGAGCTTCAAGAATCTGTGCCTCTACAAAATGACCTATTCTTGCCTTTGCCATAACAGGAATTGAAACGGCATTCTGAATACCCTTAATCATTTTCGGGTCGCTCATTCTTGAAACACCGCCGGCTGCACGAATGTCAGCAGGTATTCTTTCGAGAGCCATAACTGCACAGGCACCGGCAGCCTCGGCAATTTTAGCCTGTTCGGGAGTTGTAACGTCCATAATTACGCCGCCCTTTAACATCTGTGCAAGATTTTTGTTAAGTCCGTATCTGTTCTCTGACATAATATAAAACCTTCCTTTTTGAAAAAATAGTTTATGACAGAGATTATAGCATAAACTGTACTTATTACAATGCACAAAAAATAAAAAAACAAAGGGTACAGTTATAAACTGACCTTATAAATATTACAATAATATCAAAAATACAGATGTACAGTTTTTATTGTTCAAAAACATTAAAAAGAAAACAAATTTATTTACTTATCGACATACAGCGTTTTGCGGCAATAGTGGCACAGTGCATACAGCAGTTTTAATCGTATTGTTGCAATGAACAGCTGATAAAAATGCGTAGTCAGAATTACAGAATAATCTGACTACGCATTTTTGTATGTTTTTTGATTTGCTTATACTATTAAATCTGTTTCTTCAAGTTTTTTGTTAAAGAATTTCATTATCTTCATACATGGTTTGCGTAATAAAATTCCTATTATCAATGCTACCGGTATGA
This sequence comes from Acutalibacteraceae bacterium, assembly GCA_051880775.1. Classification (GTDB taxonomy): domain Bacteria; phylum Bacillota; class Clostridia; order Oscillospirales; family Acutalibacteraceae; genus UBA1213. Next base: position 6,157 of record JBJEOP010000163.1, on the reverse strand, counting down.
AACAGAGCAGATACAGAATGTTCTTCCAGTAAGCACTGTATGTAACACCTGCAATGGTTTCTCTTATAGCATTTATTGCATAATTGAACGGCATAAATCTTATTATGGCACGGAAGAACTCCGGGAGAAGTTCCGGCGGGAAAGTTCCGCCTGAACCGGCAACCTGAATAATAAGAATAATAACTGCAACGGCTTTTCCGATAACATTGAATGAGATTGTCAAAGAGTAAATTAACAACGAGAACACAATAATCGTAATCCATATAGTGAGCATAAACAAGAAGAAATTATCGCATTGAATCCTCAGGAAGAATATATCACCGAGAGCAACTATTGTAGCCTGTACCAATGAAATGACCATAAATATAAGATACCTGCCGAAATATTCCTGATACGGCTTGACAGAACCAATCTTTTTTATATCCTTTTTACTCAGCTCAGGCTTTAAAACCGCAACCAGAACAATACCGCCAACCCACAGAGCAAGAACGGTATAGAACGGAGCCATTGCCGAGCCGTAATCCTTTACCGGAAATACTTTTTCCGTGTTTATCTTGACAGGACTTGATATAAAATTGCTGACTGCTTCGGGGTCACCGAAAACGGTATTTATAAGATTTTCAACAGATGAATTTTCTTTCAGATTCTTAATATTTTCTTTAATGTTGTCAAGATTTTTTATACCTTTATCAATGAGTTTTTTGACATCGGTAAATGTGCTGTTGAGTGAAGATATAATTTTTTGTGCGGAATTTAAAGCCTCCTCAACCTCACTTGTAATTGCAGAAGAAGTAAGAACATCGGAAATTTTATCCAGTGCATTTCCTGACTGGCTGACGAGTTTTTCAATAGCATTTTTTGCAGGAGTAAGATAATTGTTTTTGAATTTTGCAACCGAACTTTTTGCAGAATCAGACAATGCTTTTATCTCGCTTTCAAAATCAGCAGGAAGAACATCTGAATCTTTAAGTGTATTAACAGCGGAATTTATTTTGCCGATTATTTTTTGCTGGTCGGTATTGATACCTGTTAAAAACTCAACAATATCAGAAACCTTAAAGTCAGACTTAATGTCGGAAACAATAGTGCTTATTTCCGTTTTAATCTGAGCTGAAAAATTCTCTGTTTCTTTTATGAGTGCGTCAATATCACTCTTTAAATCTTTTGGAGCAGCCCCTGTTTCTTTGATTTTTGCGGCCGCATTGTTAATTTTGTTTATAATAGCATTTTGCTTTTCGTTGATAGTTTTCAGTTTGGAAACAGTGGCGGAAGTATCTATTCCGAGTTTTTCTGATACATAGTTTAATGAGGAAATGAGTTGATTATTGGTATCAATTATATTCTGATTTATAAGCGTTATTTCATTGAGCTTATCTGACGCTGATGATGTATCCTTTTCAATAGTGTCAAAAATCGTATTCGTTTTTTTACTTAAAGAGTCTGTAAATGAGGAAATTTTTGATATGTAGCCGTCGATAGTACTGATTAAGCCTGTTGCACCGCTTGAACCTGAATTGTTAAGATTGTTAAGAATCTTTATCAGGTCATTATTAACGTCAATAATTTTGTTGCTGATTTCTGTAAGGTTTTGAAGTTCGCCGGCAACATTTTTGGAACCGTTATTTATTTTTGTGATAACAGTGTTAAGCTGATTGCCGAATGATGAAACAAGAGAATCAACAGAAGTTATCGTACTTTCAAAAGTTGTGGAAAGTCCGTTTGAAGCTGATTTTATTGCCGTGCTTGCATTTTTGATGGAATCAATCAAATCGCTTGTTTCATTAAGATTTTTTTTGAGTTCAGGCAAAGAGTCCTTGTTGGATTTAATAAAATAATTTATTGAATCCATACTTCCTGAAATTACATTTATTGTTGATTTCAGGGAATCCAGAGAGGTTTTTCCGTCATCAAGAGCAGAAATTATTTTGTCACAAATTTCATCTTTGCTTTCGGTGATTTTATCAGAGGATACATCAAGTACGGTTGCAGCTATATTTGTGATTTCTGCAACAAAGCTGGAATTGACTTCTGTCTGAATAGCCTGTATACCTTTATCGGTTATTTTGGGGGCAATAGCGTTTTTCTTTTCGTTGACAAGATATGTAATTTCAGGCTGTACAAGCTTACCTGAGGTTATGCTCACAAGATTTTTGCTGAAATCTTCAGAAATAATGACAGCGGCGTAATAATCCCCGTTAATTATACCCTGATTTGCCGTATCCTTATCGACAAATTTCCAGCCCATTTGAGTATTTTTCTTTAAGTTATCAACTATTACATCTCCGAATGATGTTTTTAATGCTCCGATTTTACAGCCTTTATCAAGGTTTACAACTGCAACGTCAATATTTCCTGAGTTATCATACGGATTCCAGTTGGACGCAATATTAAACCAGGCATACAAAGCCGGCAGGACACTGAGTCCGATAACTACTATAAAGACAATTACACTGCTGAAAATTTTTTTCAGATCATTTTTAAAAACAGCAAAAATCGTTTTCATTTATCGTCACCTTTACTTTCTTTGTCCTGTTTTTTATTTGATTTCTTTTTGCTTTCGTCTTTGTCATCATTTTTATCGTCATCATCATCTTCTTCATCGTCTTCATCATTTTCATTTTCATTTTCGTAACCGAGATATATACGTAATTTGTATATTTTATATTCGTTATGTATAAGATAAGCAACAGTACAAATAATTATGATAATCCAAAGAACCAAAAAGAATAATTTAGATTCAAGACTGAACATAAGTGCAAGAAAGACGATTGATGATATACCTATAAATATAATTCCTGTTTTGTTGACTTTTTTACGCATTTCTTTCATTTCCGTATATTCGTCTTTAAGACGTATATATGTATTGTGCTCTATATCGTGCTGACTTAACGAAGGATCATATTTGTCTTCATATTCATCTTCAATCATAACAGTATCCTCCTTTTTTTATTTTCAGAAAAAAATTTTGAAAAAGTCAATAATACTTTCTTGATTCCATTGACAGATATGCATTATACCATATACAATCAGTTTTTTAAATTTACAATATAAGCTGTTTGTCGAAAAAGGGCTAAAAAGCTTATCAGGCTGAAATAAAACATTTAATTATTTAACAATTTCATTATACTGTTCGGGACGGCGGTCACGGAAAAGTCCCCAGCTCATACGCATTTCACGGATTTCGTCGAGGTCAAATTCGGCAATTATTACACCTTCGCCGGTTCTGTCGGCTGATACTATAACTTCTCCTGTTTCGTCGGTGATAAATGACGAGCCGTAAAAGCAAAGTGACGACGACTGATTGTTGTTTGCCTCAGACGGCTTAACCGTTTCAGTGCCGACACGGTTTGCGGCGATAACGGGAACAATGTTTGCGGCTGAATGTCCCTGCATACATCTTCTCCAATGCGGCATACTGTCAACTTCAAGTATGGGTTCAGAGCCGATTGCGGTAGGATAAAACAGAATGTCAGCACCCATAAGTGACATACATCTTGCAGTTTCGGGGAACCACTGATCCCAGCAAATTCCGACACCGATTTTTCCGTATTTCGTATCCCATACCTTAAAGCCTGTGTTGCCCGGGGTAAAGTAGAATTTTTCCTGATAAAAATGGTCGTCGGGAATATGCGTTTTTCTGTATATTCCAAGGACGCTTCCGTCTGCGTCAATTACGGCAACGCTGTTGTAGGTCGTGTTGACGCATTTTTCATAAAAGCTTACGGGAATTACAACATCAAGCTCTTTTGCAACTTCTTTAAAACGCTGTATTGCAGGATTTTCCTCGGGAGTTGTCGCAAGAGAATAATAATCGTAGTTTCTCTCCTGACAGAAATACAGATTTTCAAAAAGCTCAGGGAGAAGAATGATATTTGCACCCTCAGCGGCGGCTTTTCGGACTAACCTTTCGGCTTTGTTTATATTTTCGTTCTGGTCTGCACACATTGACATCTGCACTGCGGCAGCTTTAACCTTTTGCATTGAAAAATCCTCCTTATTCAAAGCGTGGAATCTGCTGTGTTATACAGTGAATGTTTCCGCCGCCTATTAAAATATCTCTTGCATAAATTCCGACAACATTCCGTGTCGGGAAAAGCTCTTTCAGTATTTCAAGTGCCTTGCTGTCGTTTTCGTCATTAAACTGCGGACAGATTACACTTCCGTTTGAAATATAAAAATTTACATAAGATGCGGCAAGGCGTTCGTGGGGAGTTCTTGTGGGTTCGCCGTTCATATCGTCAAGACCGTCACATTCCTCAGCCGTAATATATACAGGCTTTGGCAAGGGTAATTTGTGAACCTTTATTTTTCTGCCCTTTGCGTCAGTTGAGTTTTCGAGAATATCAAGACAGCTTTTTGACATTTCATACTGCGGGTCGCTTTTATCGTCAGTCCACGCAAGCACAACCTCGGCAGGAGCAGTAAAAGCACATATATTGTCGATATGCTCGTTTGTTTCATCGTTATATATTCCCGATTTCAGCCATATTATTTTTTTGATGCCGAGTGATTTTTTCAGCATTTCTTCGATTTCTTCCTTTGACATATCGGGGTTTCTGCCCTTGCTCAAAAGACAAGCCTCGGTTGTTATGAGAGTACCCTCGCCGTCTGTATGAATTGAACCGCCTTCAAGAATAAAGCTGCGTTTGTCGTAGGTGTCCTTGTCGAGCAGGTCGCAGATTTTCCTTGCGATTTTGTTGTCCCTGTCCCACGGGAAATACAAGCCGTCAACAAGTCCTCCCCAGGCGTTAAATCCCCAGTCAATGCCACGGATATCCTTTCCGTTTGTGACAAAGGTAGGAGCGACATCTCTTGCCCAGGAATCGTCGGACTCCATTTCGACAACTTTAATCTGCGGCGGCAGCATAAATCTCGCCGAATCGTAGTCGTCATATCTTGCGGCAATTATAACCTTTTCGGATTTTGAAATTTCCTCTGCAACCTTTGCAAAAGCCTTTCTTGCCGCATAAGCACCGTACTGCCACGAATCCCGTCTGTGCGGCCATATCATAACACAGCCGTAATGCTCCGAAAATTCAGCAGGCATATAAAAACCGTCCTCACACGGTGTAGAATGTAATATTTTCATAAATTCAGTCCCTTTAAATTTTGTTGCCCTCATTATATCATAAAAAATATTTTTTTTCTACCGTAAAATTCATAGTGACAAAAGTAAAAAGATGTTATATACTATTTATCGGGTTTTATTTCTTCTCCGCCTACGCGGAGGAAAAATAAGTTATAGTAATACCGTTGCTAAAAATATTGGAGTTGATAAAATGAGCGATTTTAATTCAAAAAGCCTTGAAAATGATTTAATTATTTTATCGGGATTAAAATGCAGTGCAAGAGATATTGTTGACTGTGATGCCGATAAATCCGATTTGAAATATGATGAAAAGTGTTATTCTGTTTTGTTAAATCAGGACAGCGTAACGAAGTCCGTAAATTCTATGTGCTTTATTGACAATCCGCAAGCTCCGAAAAAACGCATAACGCAATAAAATAATAATTACATAAATCAAAAGACCGCCTGTGGTTAGTGCAAAACCACGGACGGTCTTTTTCAAGTGAAATTTTCCGCAACTAAAATACTGTTTCTTTTTAAATTTGCGGGTGCAGGTGTCGCTCACACCTGCCGGGGTCAAGGGCGAGCAGCCATTGTGGGGTTTGGGGCAAAGCCCCGATTAAAAATCAATAGGCATTGTTGCCCTTGCGTTGAGGTCGGTTGAGGCTGTGTGACCTGCAAGAAATTCATAGTATCCCTGTGAGCCTACCATAGCGGCGTTGTCGCCGCAAAGTTCAAGCGGAGGATAGTAATATTCCCAGCCACGCTTTGTACATTCTTCGGCAACACGCTTTCTGAGAAGTGAGTTTGCCGAAACACCGCCTGCAAGTACAAGCTTTTTGTATCCGAGATTTTCGGCGGCTTTGATAAAATTATCCATAAGGCAGTCAACAACGGCTTTTCGGAATGACGCCGAAAGGTCGTTTACGGGGAGTGTAATTCCTTTTTGAGATGCGTTGTGTATCTGGTTTATCACGGCTGTTTTAAGTCCCGAAAAACTGAAATCATAGGGCGAACCGTCAACCTTCGGGTGAGGAAATTTAAAGGCTGTCGGGTCACCGCTTTCCGCAACCTTGTCAAGCTGTATTC
>JBJEOP010000162.1:0-4636 GCA_051880775.1 Acutalibacteraceae bacterium | reverse complement strand
GTCAAGCGGTTAAGACACCGCCCTTTCACGGCGGTAACACGAGTTCGATTCTCGTCCGGGTCACCAATTAGCAAAGACAGACCAAGAGCTTTAAGGCTTTTGGTCTGTTTTTTTGCGTATTCGCTAAAAAAACTCAAAAAAAACCTGTTGTAACCTTTATTGATTACAACAGGTTTTTTGTTATTTATGAAATTCTTTTAAAGCCTTTTTAATATCAGCCTTACGCTGAACATTTCCGGCGTCGGTTGAATTATCCGTATAAATCATCAGATATTTTCCGTTATCGGAAAGAGTTGCCTCATACGCAACATTGTCGCCGCCGTTGTTATCGAATACATAGAATTTGCCTTCGTTTTTGACTTCATTTATAACACGGTTGCCTTCTTTGTAGTTCTCGCTTTTCTCGTTTTTGAGGTCATCGGGGTTGTATTCATAAAGTTCAAGATATATTGCCGTTGAGTTGACAATAAAGTTGTATCTGTCGCCGTCAATCGCACCGATAACACCGTACATCATTTCGGTAGGTTTGGATTTTTCGGGTATATAACCCATATCAACAAAGTACTTTTCCAATCCGTCAAGGTTGTTATCATAGTCGGCTGCATTTATTTCTTTTGCCGTTGAAGCTTCTTTTGAAGTATCATCGGTTTGAGAAGTATTACTGTCCTGAGAAGATGTATCGCTCTGTGACGCAGTTGCCTGTACAGATTCAAGCTGCGGGCCGCTCTGAGTTGCACAGCCTGTAAGAGCCAATGCCATAGCAGCACATATTACAAAAGGTATTATTTTTTTCATAAAATCCTCCGAGTATAAATTATATATCGTTTTTTACAATAATGCTATTATAACCTATTTATAACGGCAATTCAAGTATTAAAGCAAGCTAAAAAGCCGAAAATTAAAAGGAATTTTAAATAATAATGTCAGATTATGCCTTACAATAAAATCGGCATTATAAAGCCTTAACGCCTTATAACGCCGAAAAATTCAAATTATCTTATTTTAATCTTGTTCCGCAGTTCTGACAGAACAGGCTGTCAGCCTTGTTTTTAGCACCGCAAGCGGAACAGATAGTTTCCGTGGTTTGCGGCTGAACATTTGTATTGCTTTGTACAGTGGTTTTACCAAGGTTAATCTGAGCGTTTGACTCAGCGGCTGTCTGAGTAGCTTTAACAGCTTTGAGATTGTTGCCGCAGTTCTGACAGAACAGGCTGTCAGATTTATTTTTAGCACCGCAGGCAGAGCAGACAGTTTCTGTGCTTTGCGGCTGAACATTTGTGTTGCTTTGTACAGGGGTTTTACCAAGGTTAATCTGAGCGTTTGACTCAGCGGCTGTCTGAGTAGCTTTAACAGCTTTGAGATTGTTGCCGCAGTTCTGACAGAACATACTGTCAGCTTTATTTTTAGCACCGCAAGCGGAGCAGATAGCTTCTGTGGTTTGCGGCTGAACGTTTGTATTGCTTTGTACAGGGGTTTTATTAAGATTGATTTGAGGGGTTGAGTTAGTGGTTGCTTGTTGTGTCTGAACAGGGGTTAATGTGCGACCGCAGTTCTGACAGAACAGGCTGTCAGCCTTGTTTTTAGCACCGCAGGCGGAACAGACAGCTTCCGTGGTTTGCGGCTGAACATTTGTGTTGCTTTGTGCTGAGTTTTTGTTAAGATTGATTTGTGCGGCTGAGTTAGCGGCTATTTGAGGGTTGTTATTTATATTTTGCTGATGTGTTGCGTAATAGGTGTTTACGGGCTGAGTATTCTGTACATTATAAGGAGGATTTGACATATTGTTCTGTGGGCCCTGGTATGTACTCTGATAATAAGCGGTAGCATTGCTTGCGTCAGCTGTATAAATATTTGTACCGTTGTAGGCTATGCTGTAATGTGAGGCATTGACAGCTTTGTTATAAGCTGATGCAAACGCAAAAAGAAAAATATTCAGCATAATTACAGCTATTGAAGAAATAAAGGAAATTACAGTGTTTAATGAGAATGATGAATTTATTGACTGTGTTATCGCATTTGATGAGCCGCCTGACAACGTATTTGCCAAATTTGCGGCATTAAACATACCCATTATACTGAAAATGAATGACAGACCTAAAATTATTACTGAAATAATTGTGCATACACGGAAAGGGGCAATACCGTTTGTAAAAAGTCCCTGACCGTCAAGGGTTTTTTTCATTGAGGAACAGGCTCTTATTGCACTTGCTGACCATATAATCATTACTACACAAAATGCCAGCATTAAGAACATAATAAAAATTCCTATTCCGACACCGACCGATGCATAAGATGAATAGTAACGTGAAGAGCTTTGTAACTGCTGATTGGCTGCTGCAAAAATAAACAAACAAAATACTACAATCAGTGTAAGAAGTGAAATCATAGTTAATGAAATAATTGCAAAAACCTGATTAAGTGTTATTCCTGCTCTTGGCGATGAGGAATCCGAGAGATTTTTTGATTTGCTGTACATAATGATAAATCCGATAAACGGCAGAAGATAAACAGCAACAATAATTACATATATCGCTGTTGTTATGCCGAATGTCATTTGGAGGGCAGCTTTTGAAGCCTGAGCCGCCGCAGATGAACCGAAAGAATTTAACGCACTGTTTACTGACGAATAACTGGAAATAAGGCTGATAAACTGGTAGAGCATTACGGTTAATATTACTCCGAGCGAAACAATAACACCGATAGCTGACGGACGTGTAAAAACCTGTTTGATGAGTTTCGGGTTATCCGCATAAGGATTGTTTGCAGCGGCAGGCGGATACTGCTGATAAGGTTGGGTGGTGTACATTTTTACATTCTCCTTTTTTAAAATATAATTTAATTATAATTATATTTTTTCAATTATCAAGCAAAGCAATTAACTTTGTTATAAATTTAAAATAATTTTATAAACTATTCCAAATAAGAGTGTAATGTATTTTACGTTTTTTTTGTTCTGAGAATTATTTTTTAAGGTTTAAGCCGTTGTCGTCAGCCTGTGAGCCGTTATCTGAGGGGACTGTCTGACTGTTGTCAGGACTGTCCTGAGGAGCTTGTGGTGTTTGCTGAGATGCAGAATTGTTGTTTGCGGCCTGTTCTGCCTGCTTTTGTGCGTGAAACTGCTCATAGGGCTGACCGTAGGGAATGTAGGGCTGAGGCTGTACAGGGTTAGTATAAGGAGTACGGTTCGGAACCTGATTATAAACATTAGTTGCGTAGTTTGAATACATATTGTTTGATAATGACCTGTTTGTTCTGTGTACTTCCGATGAATATATTGAAGTGATAATAGGTATATCAACCAATATGATTACCATTGCCGCAGAGATTATAACATTCAGCATAAGCAGCATAAGCACAGACGGATTGAAAACTATGTCAGGAGATATATCGGTATTTTTAAGAATATCACTGTCGGGCATAACAAGTCTGCAAAGATTTACTATAAATGAAATTCCGGTTAAAGACGCACAGTAAATCGAAGAAATCAGGGTAAGTCCTGAACCTTTTGCAGTAAGGCACTTACCGACAGCGGCACGACGCATAGACAGTACAAGTCTTATGAGTGAAATTATGAGTGTTATTGCTCCTGCACCGAACAGTACATATATAAAGAAATAAAATGATGCGTCGGAGTAGTTATAATGTATATAATTGTCTTTTAATTTGTTTGCGATAACAGACTGATAGTATGTAACTGAAATAGACGAAAGTGAAACAATGACAAGACAGCTTGCAAGAATAACCATATAAATAAGTGAGCCGAGCATAAGGTTAAGTCCTTTAACGAGTTTGGAGGAGTCGCCTTTTGAAGCGCTGTATGTTATTGCCATTGCCGCAGTCATAATTGCAAATGCACCAAATACAAGCAGACCGACAACGAGGTTCACCGCCATAACACTGTAACTGCCGAAAAGATAGTAAAGGGATTCAAGAATACTTATTTTCTGAGCAGAAAAAGCCGACGCCAGCGAGCCAAGCAGAACAAAAAGGGAAAATGCCGCCGTGGAAACGGTAAGCGTAACAAAAGAAGTCCTCGAAAGAACAGATTTTACGGATATTATGCTGTCATCTGAATAGTTGAATATACGCATATTACAAACCACCTTTTAAAAAAATTTGACTGCAAGGGTTAGATTGAAAATATTTTACTATATAATCATCAAAATATCAACAACAAAAATGTAATTATTGTAAAAACAAAGATATTATAAGTTACAAGCAAGAAATATAACAAATATATTTGCAAGAAGAACGACAGCAAACTCCGTTATGAATAAAATAATCTTTGACAATTAAATCACTCTCCATTTTACAGCGGAATAAAAGATATACATATATATTAGCAGATGTTTTATATGATTCCTGCGATTGCGTACCGCAGGATTGCTGTTGGGGTTAAGTTTATAGATTTACTACAATATATTGTATAGTATATGCGTTTGCAGCGGTTTTAAATGTCGTGAAATGACAAAAAGAAAGGTTTTCTGCAAAAAATCAAAAAAATTTTAAAAAAAGTGTTGACAAAAGGGAGTGGCTGTGGTAATATAAACAAGTCGCCGCGAGAGAGGCAAACGAAAAGAGAAAAATGAGGTTCGGACTTGAATGTTCCTGAGAACTTCAAAAAAGATTTTGAAAA
>JBJEOP010000161.1:18532-25235 GCA_051880775.1 Acutalibacteraceae bacterium | reverse complement strand
CACAACAACTCCACACTCCACTCTCCACACTCCACACTGTTATAGTCTTATTTTATCATATTGAAATGTGTTTGCAACAGTTTTTTGAGATTTTTTATGTCACAACAGAAAAATTCGGGATTGCGGTGTAATGCAACCCCGAACAGATTATGATTTTCAAATTTTTTTAAGCACCGAAACAAGATAGTCAATGTCGGATATTCTTGTGCTGACGGAGGGCGAAATTCTGACCGCTCCGCTTTCGAGAGTGCCGCACATTTTGTGGGCTGCGGGACTGCATTGAAGTCCGGCACGAACCGCAATATTATTCTTGTTGAGAATTGCGGCGGCTGTTTCGCTGTCGTAGCCCTCAATGTTAAAGGACAGTATCGGCACAAAATACTGCGGTGTCGGCATTGGCATATAAAGTCTGATTTTTTTCATTTTTGCGAGTTCTCTATATAAACGCTGTATAAGCATAAATTCGTGCTTAGCGATGTTTTCGGGTTTTTTCTGACGGACAAACTGTATTCCGGCACGGAGTCCGACAATGCCGCTGACGTTCGGAGTGCCGCTTTCAAAGCGGTCGGGAAGCTCCTGCGGCTGTTCAAATGAAACCGAGTTGCTGCCTGTGCCGCCCTCGATTATCGTGTCGGGGATTGCGTTTTCGGACAAAATAAGGATACCTGTTCCCATAACTCCGTACAGTCCCTTGTGACCCGCAACGCAAAGAAAATCAATACCGCACTGCTGTACATCAATCGGCACAATTCCTGCACTCTGTGCGGCGTCAACGGCAAACAACAAGCCGTATTCGTGTGCAAGAGCCGATATTCGTTCTATCGGTAGCTTAATGCCCCATACATTTGAGGCGTGAACGCATATTATCATTTTGGTTCTGGCGTTTATTGCCCTACGGAATGAGTCAACGGTTTTGTCGTTATCCTCGGGGAAAACTGCCGCCTGAGTGAATGTTACACCCTTTTCAGCCATTTTTTCAAGGGGACGCATTACCGCATTATGCTCCATTTCGGACACGACAACGTGGTCGCCGCTTTTCAGCATACCTTTTATTACCATATTCATCGACATTGTACAGTTAAGTGTGAAAATGACATCTGTTTCGTTTTTTGCATTGAAAAATTCCGCCGCTGTTTTTCGTGCAAGAAAAATCTCCTCAGACGCCTTAATCGACAGCTTGTGACCGCTCCGTCCGGGATTTGCGGAATATTTCAGGGAGTTATTTACAGCATTCTGAACCGTCCAGGGCTTTGGAAAGGTCGTTGCCGAATTATCAAGATATATCACGGCACATTCTCCCTTTCTGTACGACCAAGAGTTTTGATGTTGTTTTCTTTGAGTATTTTTTCTGCCTCGTCTGTTTTATTCCCGACATAAAGACTGTAACCGCAGCTGCGGTTTTCGCCCTTTGGTGTACGCTCGATTTCGGCTCTTATGCCGTGTGACGCAAGGATTTGGCGGCCTTTTAATGCATAAGTCACTGACGGCATTATAATCAAAGGCTTGCCCATAAAAATCACCTCACTGTTCTGTACTAACAGTTTATGCCGACGCAATCAAAAAAGCCACAAGAAGTTAGGAGTTAGGAGTGAGGAGTTAGGAGTTGAAGTGTTTGTCTCAAGCGACAAATAAAATTGCCCGTGACAATTAAGCCACGGGCGTTTGTGTGAATTGATGTTCAGTTTTCGTTATGCTGTGTGCAGTTAAGTATTTTTTCGACTTCGGAAATATCTGTCCAACCGTTTTCCTTTGCGGATTGTTCGCCTTTTGAAAGTTTACCCATTAGTTTAAGTACAGCCTTTGTTTTTTCGTATTCGTCAATATCAACAATAACATATCTTCCTCTGCCATTTTTGGTAAGGAATACAGGTTCTCCAACTGAAATATCACGCAATACCTCAGTATAGTTTCTTAAATCAGACACAGGTTTAATATTTGGCATAATTATACAACCACCTTTCTGTTTTATAAGCTGTATATATTATAGCATAATTTAATTATAAATTTAATAATTACTTACGGGGCGGAAAAGGACTGACCCACAACAATAACTTTAAACGCAATTATGAATTATGAATTATGAATTATGAATTAAAGTATTACCGTGAATTCAGCCCATTTGCCGTATTCGCTTTTGGCGTAGATTTTGCCGTTGTGGCGTTCGACGGTTGCTTTGGCGATTGCAAGCCCAAGACCGTAGCCGCCGCTTTTGCTGTTTCGTGCCTCGTCCTAACGGTAAAAACGCTCGAAAACTTTGTCTAATTTGTCCTGTGGAATACCGTCGCCTGTGTTGTAGACCTCGATTATTCTTTTGCCTGAATGGGTGTAGAGCTTTACGGATATTTCGCCGTGTTCGGAGGAATATTTGATTGCGTTGTCGATGAGGATTGTGAGAACGTGCTTGATTGAGCTTTCGTCACCACGGTACATTATGTCGGGTTCGGCGTTTACATCAAATTTTTTGCCCATTTCAAAGACAGTGCTTTCAAAGGGTAATGCCGTCTGCAAAACAACATCGGTAAGGTTAAATTCCGATATAATCAGCTTGTGACCGCTCTTGTCGTCAAGGCGTGCAAGACACAAAAGCTCGTTTACAAGCTCACTCATACGAACCGACTCCGAACGGATATATGACAGCCATTTGTTGTCGCCGATTTCGCTTTCGAGTACATCGGCGTTTGCACTTATTACCGCAAGAGGCGTTTTCAGCTCGTGACTGGCGTTTGAGATAAAGAGCTTTTGCCTGTTGATGGTTTCTCTGACGGGCTTTACAAGCCAGAAGGACAGTATCAGTGCAATAACAAGGAAGATGAATACTGAAATCAAGCCGATTGTTACGGTTGTGGCAACAAGGTCTTTGCTTTGCTGCTGCTGAACGCTTATGTCAAGGAATACAACTATTCTGCCGTAACGCTTTGGCTGAACCGTAAATGCATAAGTGCCTATTACGCCTGTTTCCTGACCTGTTGCAAGAGCCGCATTGACGTATGAAATGATGTCCGTCTGCTGAACGATAATGTTTCGGTTGAGTGAAATTTTCAGCACCTCATTGTTATAGTCAAGCAGGACGGAAAAATTGTCGATATAGCCGATTTCGTTATTGTAGGGGTTAATCTGAGTGGGCGACATTGTGCCGTTACTGTCGGCGATATTCTGTAAACGCTCCTGTGTCTGCTGTGATGAGTTGTTCTGTGAGATTATGTTTATTGCAAGCATCAGGGCTGTTATTACGATTGTGAGCAAAAGCGTTATTACAATGACAATTTTTATTTGGAGTTTTCTGATCATTTTGCACCGTCCAGACAGTAGCCTATGCCACGCCGTGTTTTAATCTGAACACGGGAATGAAGCATTTGAAGCTTCTTACGCAAAAACGAGATATAAACCTCAACATTATTATATTCGCTGTCGTCGTCGTATCCCCAGACCTTTTTGACGAAAAGCTCTTTTGTGATAATCTGTCCTGAATTTGATATGAGCATTTCCATCATCTGAAATTCTTTTCTGCCGAGAATTACGGAATTTTCTCCGCAAATAAGCTCCCCTCGCTTGATGTCAAGGGTTATATCGCCGTATTTGGGATTGATGTCGGCAGCGGTTCCTTTTCGGCGTGTCAATGCACGGACTCTTGCAAGAAGCTCACCTGTTGAAAACGGCTTTGTGAGATAATCGTCAGCTCCGCAGTCAAGTCCTTTTATCTTATCGTCGGTTTCGGATTTTGCGGTAAGAAGTATAACGGGCGTTTCGATATTCTTTACACGCAGATATGTAAGCACATCAAGACCGTTCATTTTTGGCAGCATTATATCAAGTATAATGCAGTCATAAACTCCTGTAAGTGCGTTTTCAAGACCGCTTTCACCGTCGTTTGAAATATCAACGGAATAGTTTTCTTTTTTGAGTATTGCCCCCAGTGCATCGGCAAGACCGTGTTCATCTTCAACAATAAGTATTCGCATATTATCATTCCCTTCTGACTTATTTTTCACACAAATAACTCCTAACTCCTAACTAAACTTGCGTTTGTAGAGTCTTGACGGGCGGCGGAGTGCCTCCGCTGTCAAATCGCATTCAAAGTTTTTGTTACCATTCAATTATTGTCTGCGAAATTAGTCATTGTTATCACTTTACGCAACAACTAAATGTTACAACAAACTGAAATTCAACGCATTAACTCACCGTCCGCACAAATAACTCCTAACTCCTAACTCCTAACTCCTAACTAAACTTGCGTTTGTAGAGTCTTGACGGGCGGTGACCTGCGTCTTTGGTGAGGAGGTCGGTTTCCTGTGCAAGATAGCTGTATTTTCGGCGGAACGGTGCTTTAAGCAAGGTTTTGTTGAGGATAATCTCATAGACCTGTTGCAGCTCGGTAAGCGTGAAATATTCGGGCATAAGATTGAGTGCAATATCGGTATATGTTATCTTTCCTCTGAGACGTTCAATCGCAAAGGCGATAATCTGTGCGTGGTCAAAGGCAAGACCGTTGTTTTCGGTGATGGAGTAGGTGTTATCGACGCCTGTGTGGTTGCGTGTCTTGGTGTGATGTATTTTTGCTGAGAGAACGATTTCGCCGTTTGTGAGTTTAAGGAGATAGTCCTTTTCGTTGATAAAGCCGTCGTCGGTGTCCTGAGTGATTTCGCTGACGGTTTCAAAATCCACGGTGAACCATTCTGCTCTTTGTGCGTCGTCGCCTGCCGTGACATTAACCTGTGAGCTGTCAATGAGTGCCATATACGAACAGCTCATAACCCACATACGAGGGTCACGGTGCGGCGTACTGAATGTATAAAGCTGTTCAAGATAAATATTGTCAACGCCTGTTTCCTCGATAAGCTCACGCTTTGCCGCCTGTTCCGTGGTTTCGTCGGGATTTACAAATCCGCCCGGCAATGCCCAACAGCCCAGAAACGGGTGTCCGCCTCTTTTTATAAGCAGGATTTTGAGTTCTTTCTGAGGTATTCTGCGGTAGTTTTCTTCCTGTTTATTTGTCGCCGTAAAGATTACCATATCCGTTGCAACAGACGGACGCTCATAATCGTGCGGCTTATACTGTGCAAGATATTCTTTTTCTGTAAGTCCGTTTTTATCTCTTAATTCCATAAACAATCACCTGTTAGTAGTTAGTTGATAATATCATACTATGATTATAATACCCACTCAAACTTTTGTCAACAGTTAAATCAATTCATAATTTATAATTCATAATTCATAATTCATAATTGCGTTTCTTGTTTAAGGTAAAGGTCAGTCCTCTTCCGACGGAGTGCCTCCGTTCGCAATTTGCGTTTGAAGTTGTTGATAATGGTCAGTCATCGTCCGCACAAATAATTTGGAATTATTTGTGCGGACGGTGAGCTTGTGCGTTGAGTTTAGTCTGTTGTGATATTGAGTTGTTGAGTGAAATAACAATAACTTCCGCTGCGGAAAAGGATTTAACGGCAAAAATAAGTATGAACGCAAATTGCCCGTGACAATTAAGCCACGGGCAAGCGGAGTGCCTCCGCTGTCAAATAATATTCAAACGCAATTACGCATTACGCATTAAATTAAAACTCAAAGGGTTGTGATTCGCCGCAGCCGCAGGTGCCGACGTATTTTGGCATAACCTTGCCGCAGTTCGGACAAGTCCATGTGCCGTCGTTTGGAACATCTTTTCGTGCGTTGACAGCAGCCTCAGCTTTTTTGAGAGCCTCAGCGTCTTTGGCTTTTTTACCGAATAAATGCTTTTTTTCTGGCTTTGGCTGAGCAGGAGCCGCTTTTGAGAAAGGCTTGGACTCGGTTTTTGGAGTGTTGTAATCAGACGACTGCTTGGTGTCCTCGTATTTCATCGGCTTGGAGTCGCTGAAATTAAGGTGCATTGAGGCAGGCGGTGCGTCGCTGAAACGCATAGGAGCAGGCGGCGGCATATTGTCAAAGTTAAAGAAAGGAACATCGTCGTCCGGATTATCGTTGGTGTCGGGTTCGTCGCTGAAATTCATCGGTTTGTTAAGCTCGTCATCAGACGGAGCTGTTGGGGTTGTGGTATTGTGACAAATCGGCTGTTCAATCGGCGGCTGAACTGCATTGGGATAAATCGGCTGTTCCGAATTTGAGAAATTGCTGTCCGACGGCTTTATAAATGAAAGGTCGGGAGCAGGTGTATCGTTATAATTGTTGAAATTGCCGGTTTTTACGGAGTCGTTTTTGATAAAGTCAAAATTCGGCTGAGTGCTGTCCTGAGCCTGATTGTTTTGGTTTTCAAGCTGAGGATTGTATGACGGCAGACTCGGCTCAACATTAGAGAATTGTTCTTCTGTTTCGTATGTATCTTCCGTGGGTTCGGTGTCGGCGATTTTTTGAATATCGGGCAGATTGCTTCTCGTTTCGGAGGAGTTAATCGGGATATTTCCTATTGAGAATGGCGATTGAGCAGGCTCATCAACGAAATCACCGAAAGGCTTTTGCTCACCGCAGCCGCAGGTACCTACATAGTTAGGCATTACTTTTCCGCAGTTGGGGCAAGTCCAGCTGTCCGACGGAGAGCTGTTGTCAGCTTGGGTGAATACAGGCTTTCTGCTTATTTTTTCCGCAGGATTATATGATGATGTGTTGACAACGGGCTTAGGCGGTTCGGGAGCTTTAACGGGAGCGTTATTGCTCGGAGTGAATTCAAATTCAAACGGCTTAGGCTCGCCGCAACCGCAAGTACCTACATAGTTAG
>JBJEOP010000161.1:0-18432 GCA_051880775.1 Acutalibacteraceae bacterium | reverse complement strand
CGCAAGTACCTACATAGTTAGGCATAACCTTACCGCAATTCGGACAAGTCCACGTATCGTCAGATGTTGCCATTGGCGGTGGTGGTGGTGGAGTGGTTTCCTTTTTCTTGAAGAATGACTGTTTCGGTTCAGCCTTTGGAGCAGGCGGTGGAGTTGTAGCCTTAGGTGGTTCGGGAGCTTTAACAGGAGCGTTATTGCTCGGAGCAAATTCAAATTCAAACGGCTTAGGCTCGCCGCAACCGCAAGTACCTACATAGTTAGGCATAACCTTACCGCAATTCGGACAAGTCCACGTATCGTCAGATGTTGCCATTGGCGGTGGTGGTGGTGGAGTGGTTTCCTTTTTCTTGAAGAATGACTGTTTCGGTTCAGCCTTTGGAGCAGGCGGTGGAGTTGTAGCCTTAGGTGGTTCGGGAGCTTTAACAGGAGCGTTATTGCTCGGAGCAAATTCAAATTCAAACGGCTTAGGCTCGCCGCAACCGCAAGTACCTACATAGTTAGGCATAACCTTACCGCAATTCGGACAAGTCCACGTGTCGTCAGATGTAGCCATTGGCGGCGGTGGTGGAGTGGTTTCCTTTTTCTTGAAGAAAGGCTGTTTCGGTTCAGTTTTTGGCGGTTCAGCTTTTGGAGCAGGCGGTGGAGTAACAGCCTTAGGCGGTTCAGTCGTCTTAACAGGGGGAGTTACAGGCTTTGGCTGTTCGGGTTGAGCTTCGGGAGCGTCAGGCGTTTGACTGAACGGTCTTTGTGCCGTTGTTTCTTCCTCCCGGAAGTAATCGGCGGCAGTGCGTCCGACTGAGATTTTACCGATAAATTCCTTACATTTAACGTGTTCGGGGTGATTTTGGTAATATTTGAGTGCAACGGCGTTTTTGAATGTTGCATAAAGCACTACATCATATTCCGACGACACATCAAAGTTATACCCCATTTCTATTCCGACAAGACCGTCGATTTTTCCGACTAATGCAGTCAGCATTTCAATCATACGGTCAATGTTTTTTTGTTTGTTTTCATCGTCCTTTATTTTCCAAAGGACAATATGCTTAACCATATATAATTCCTCCTGTTTAAAAATTAAATAATAAAAATATACATAAAATCATATTTTTACCATTGTTTTATATTAAGTTTATCATAGTTTTAATACATAATCAATAATAATTTTACCTTTAAATAAAAAAATAAGTAATAATATAATAGTTTTAAGCAAAAAACCGTTTCAGGCAAAAAAATAACCTGTATGTCCGGAATATCCGGAGCATACAGGTTGAATTATTGATGATAAAATCAAAGGTTTACAGAACCGTTGGTTTCGCCGTTGATGACGTAATATGCAACCTTTGTTTCAGGCTGAACATAAACCTCAACGCTCTTGATTTCGCCGTTGTAAGCAGCCTTGATGTTTTCAACAACGCTGTCCATTGATACCTTGCTGTTCTGGTATTCAAGTGTGATTGAAACCTTTGGTTCAACAGGCTTTACTTCAACAGCAGGAGCAGCCTCAACAGCAGGAGCAGCCTCAACAGCAGGAGCAGCCTCAACAACAGGAGCAGCTTCAACCTTTGTTTCTGTTGCTTCAACAGGCTTTGTTTCAGCCTTAGCCTTAGCAGCACACTTCTTAGCACCGCACTTTGTTGCAGTTTCTGTCTTTGTTTCTACCTTAGCTTCTGCCTTAGCAGCAGTAGTTTTCTTAGTTGCCTTTGTAGACATAATAAAATCCTTCTTTCCTGAAAATCATACAATTCCTCGAAAAAGCTGAACGCTTTATATTCAAGATTATAACGATGTTTCGTCAGTTTGTCAAATAAAACCTACCCTAAATTATACCAATTTACTAAAAAACGGTTACTTATCCAAAACTCAAACCTTTTTTAAAAAAATATTGTTTACACTGACAACAAAAATAGCGTTTATTATTACTGTTTACTTATTTTCCGCAAAATAACCTGATGTATAATTTCACACAAAAACCTGATACTAACATCAGCCAATCCCAACGTACAGGCTGACGGCTCACAGAATAATTATGAATTATGAATTATGAATTAAAAAAGGTGGCATACTTATGTTGTGTGTAAAAGCACTGATTATATTATGGAGGATATTTATTATGGCGAGAAATACAATGAGTATAGTAAAAGGTGTAGGAGCAGGAGTTGCGGCAGGAATGCTGTTCGGACTTGTCAGCACGGTTATGATGAAAAACAGCCACAAGTCAAAGCGAAAAGCCTCAAAGGCAATAAACACTGCACAGGATATTCTTGACGGAATACAGGAAATGTTCAGATGAGTGTGGAGTTATTATGAGTCAGGAGTTGTTGTGCGGACAATGAGTAAAAGGTAATATCAGCTTTGAACGCAATAAACAGCCAAATTCAGCGAAAAAAGCGGCGGTCACAACAACTCCACACTCCACACTCCACACTGAAAAAACACTCCACACTGAAAAAACTCGTGACAAACAGAAAATAGTGTGTTATAATTGTTTAATGCAAATATTCCCCGATATTTTATTCAGGAGAGATAATAATGGAAATAACTAAGGCGTTTGAAATAATATCAGGTAAGGTTGAAGAAGAGCTTACAAAAAAAGGATTTACCAAACAGGCCGTTGCACCGTCGGAAAAGGAGCTTACGGCACTTTTTACGGGTGAAATTGCTTACAGCATAGTTTATTACACCGACAAAAAGCGTGTTCTTATGCGTTCCTGCTCAATGGTCGGCGACGAACCCGACAACAACTGGAAAACTATTGCAACGTGGCTGTTTGACCCCGACTGCGACGACGCAAGAGAGGCTGAAAACATCGGCAACGACTTTGTCGAAACAATCAGAGGACCCAAGCAGATTGCCGTACAGCAGACCCAGAAGAAAAAGAAGAAAAGCGGCGAGAGCAACGTTGACCCGCTGTTCCTTGCAAACAGAATGGTTGCGTATTTTCCGGAGCTGAAACAGGAAATTGCCTACGAAAAGGCTCACTACGAATCATTCAGGGGCATTACCTTTGCCGAGGAAAAAATAGTTCCGAAGTTTAAGCAGTATGTGGCTTTTGCTAATGAAGCTTCTCTCAGAAAGCTGTCAAAGAATCTTTCGGATTTCTACAACGCAGGCGACCTCGACGTAAAGGGTATTATTACATATATTATGTTTAATGCGATTGAGGACAACGGCAAGTTCGATATGCTTATCTCTGAGTTCAAGCCCAACGAACAGAAGATTGCAAAAGAGGCAAGAAAGCTCAGAGGCAAAAACATCAAGCCCGAAAAGGTTAAAAAACAGAAAAAATATATCGCCGATAACCTCACAAAGCAGTAATCGGAAATTTTTGAAAAAATTGAAGAATTAAATCAGAAAAACTATTGACAAGTAACCCTTGCGTATGGTATAGTTATTATACCTCAAACAGGGGTTATTTTTTTGTGCCTTTTTTGAGGGAGGCTAAAATATTCCGAAATACCGGGAGGTGCCGTCAATGAGAGTAAAAGTAACACTAGCCTGCACAGAGTGCAAACAACGCAACTACAACACTATGAAGAACAAGAAGAACGATCCGGATAGGCTTGAGATGAACAAGTATTGCAGATTCTGCAAGAAACATACTCTGCATAAGGAAACCAAGTAATTGAACGGAGGATAGCTATGGCAAAGAATAAAACGCCGGAAAAAAAGCCCAATATCTTCAAAAAAATGGGTAAGGGTATAGCAAAATTCTTCCGTGATACCAAAAGTGAAATCAAAAAGATTGTATGGCCTACACCAAAGGCAACTTTCAGGAACACAGGTATTGTTCTGCTTGCAATGATTCTTGTGGGTGTAGTAATATTCGGTCTTGACTACGGCTTACAGTTCCTTTTCGGACTTGTAATGAATGTAGCAGGAAACTGATTCCATACTTTCGGAGGAGATACTTATGCCGGACAATGAAGCAAAATGGTATGTTGTTCACACATATTCAGGTTATGAAAATAAAGTAGCCTCTAACCTCGAAACCACTGTTGAAAACAGAGGACTCAGGGATTTGATTCAGGAAATCAGAGTGCCGACAGAAAAGGTAACCGAGATTAAGGACAACAAACCCAAAGAGGTCGAGCGAAAGATTTTCCCCGGATATGTACTTGTTAAAATGGTGATGAACGACGATGCGTGGTATGTAGTACGAAATATTCGTGGCTGTACCGGCTTTGTCGGACCAAGCTCAAAACCCGTCGCACTTACTGATGAAGAAGTCGAAAGAATGGGTATTGAAGAAACCAGGATTGAGGTTAATTATGATGTGGGCGATTCAGTCCGCATTATCGACAGTCCGTTTGAGGATTCAATCGGCGTCGTTGATTTCCTCGATAAACAAAACAATTGCGTCCGTGTCGTAATCCATATGTTCGGACGTGAAACACCGGTTGAACTCAAGCTTAATCAGGTTGAACCGTTGTAATCAAAACTAACTTATGCCGATAACGGAAATTTTTTCCGTTGTTATTGAGGGACAAGTTCCCTCGTGGGAGGAAGCGAAATTCAAACATCGCTCCGTGTTTTACCACGAATTTTGGAGGTGCAAAGAAAATGGCTCAAAAGGTAACAGGCTTTATAAAGCTCCAGATACCTGCCGGAAAGGCTACCCCGGCACCACCTGTTGGTCCTGCACTTGGACAGCATGGTGTCAACATTATGGCGTTCACAAAGGAATTCAACGAACGCACAAAGAATGACGCAGGTCTTATTATTCCTGTTGTTATCACAGTTTACGCAGACCGCTCGTTTACATTTGTAACAAAGACTCCGCCTGCAGCAGTTCTTATCAAGAAGGCTGTCGGAATCGACACGGCGTCGGGCGAACCGAACAAGAAAAAAGTAGCTAAGATTACTCGTGAGCAGGTTCAGAAGATCGCTGAACAGAAAATGCCTGACCTCAATGCCGCAAGCATTGAAGCAGCATGCAGTATGATCGCAGGAACAGCCCGCAGCATGGGTGTCGAAGTAGTAGATTGATTAAACCCGGGTGGGAGGAATTAACTCCGATTTTACCACTCAATAGGGAGGAAAACCGATGAAACATGGTAAAAAATATGTTGATGCCGTAAAACTCATCGACAAAACAAAAGCGTATGATTCTAAGGAAGCTATTGACGTTTGCCTTAAAACAGCAACGGCAAAGTTTGACGAAACAGTTGAGCTTCATGTAAAGCTCGGCGTTGACAGCCGTCACGCTGACCAGCAGGTTCGTGGTGCAATAGTTCTTCCTAACGGTACAGGCAAGCAGGTTCGTGTACTTGCAATCTGCAAGGGCGACAATGTTAAGCTTGCTCAGGAAGCAGGTGCCGAATATGTAGGTGCCGAAGAATTTACTCAGAAAATCCAGAGCGAAGGCTGGATGGATTTCGACGTTCTTATCACAACACCTGATATGATGGGTCTTGTTGGCCGTCTCGGTAAGGTACTCGGACCTCGTGGTCTTATGCCTAACCCGAAGGCAGGTACAGTTACACCTGACATCGCTAAGGCTGTTAAAGAGGCTAAGGCAGGTAAGATTGAATACCGTCTTGACAAAACAAACATCATTCACTGCCCGATCGGCAAGGTATCCTTTGGTACTGATAAGATTGCAGAAAACTTTGACGCTCTTATAGGAGCTATCATCAAGGCTAAGCCGGCAGCTGCAAAGGGTCAGTACATCAGATCCTGTGCTGTTACAACAACAATGGGTCCTGCCGTAAAGATTAATCCGGCAAAACTCGTTTAATTTCGCATTTTTTCGTAAAAAGCACTTGACATACACGCTTCGGTGTGGTAATATAATAATTGCTGTTTGACCAAAGACAGCAGGTGCTTTATTAAGCATAAAGGGTTTCCCGCCTGCCGAGGTTGTGAGCTTGTGTAATTATGTGATTATGTAATTATTCGCCCTTCCTCGTAAAACGGGAGGGCGTTTTCTTTTTGATTTCGCCAATTTTCAAGGAGGTGAATTGTTTTGCCAAGCGAGAAGGTTTTAGAGCAAAAGAAGCAGATTGTTGCTGAGCTTGCTGACAGAATACAGGGTTCGGTTGCAGGTATCATTGTTGATTACAAGGGTATCTCGGTTGAGGACGATACAAAGCTCCGTAAGGAACTTCGTGAAGCTGATGTAAAATACACAGTTGTTAAGAATACACTTATCAAGCGTGCCGCTGAACAGGCAGGTCTTGAAGGCATTGACGAGGTGCTTAACGGTACTTCCGCAATCGCTACAAGTGAAAACGACTATGTAGCTGCTGCACGTATTCTTCAGAAATTTGCAGACAGCCACAAGAGCTTTACAGTAAAGACAGGCTACCTTGACAACAAGGTTATCAGTCTTGAAATGGTACAGAACCTTGCAAAGCTTCCGTCAAGAGAAGTATTGCTTGCTAATGTACTCGGTGCGTTCAACGCTCCTATCGCATCTTTCGCAAGAGCCGTACAGGCTATTGTTGACAAGAGCGGAGAGGCTCCTGCTGAAGAAGCAGCAGAAGCGTAATTCTGATTTTACAAATTACAAATTTTTAATTTGGAGGTAAATTAAAATGGCATCAGAGAAAGTTATGAATATCGTAGAAGAATTAAAGGGACTTACAGTACTTGAGCTTTCAGAGCTTGTACACGCTGTTGAAGATGAGTTCGGCGTATCAGCTGCCGCTGCTGTTGCTGTTGCAGCTCCTTCTGCTGACACTGCTGCTGCTGCAGAAAAGACAGAATTCGATGTAGTTCTTAAAGCTGCAGGTGCAGAAAAGATTAAGGTTATCAAGGTTGTTCGTGAAATCACAGGTCTTGGTCTTAAAGACGCTAAGGCTCTCGTTGACGAAGCTCCTAAGACACTCAAAGAAGCTGTTTCTAAGGATGACGCTGAAGCTATCAAGGCTAAGCTCGAAGAAGTTGGTGCTGAAATCGAACTTAAGTAATTCATAATTCATAATGCATAATTGCGTTTGAAGTTTATGTTATGGGGCAGACTGTTTCCGCCCCGTAAGCAATTATTTGTTTTACTTGATGTCCGCTCACTGACAAGAAAAGCTTTGCTTTTTATTTCAAACATCCTAAGGAGGCACAAAAAATGGCAAAATGTGACATTTGCGGTAAGGGAGTTACTTTTGGTATTAAAGTTTCTCACTCACACAGACGCTCAAACAGAACATGGAAGCCAAACGTCGTTAAAGTTAAAGCGATTGTAAAAGGCACTCCAAAAAGAGTTAATGTCTGCACCCGTTGCCTTCGTTCAGGCAAGGTTACAAGAGCAGTCTGAGGTTAATTCATAATTCATAATTCATAATGCATAATTGCGTTTGAAGTTTATGTTATGGGGCAGCTTATTTCCGCCCCGTAAATAATTATGAATTATTTATAATTTAATTACTAAAATTTATACCCGTGACGAGATTGTCACGGGTATTTTTTTTGCGGCAGTTATTGTCATCGTTTTTACACAGACTTTTGGTGCAAAATAACCTGAAATCATAGTGCAAACCTGCGGCTTGCACTAATTATGAATTATGAATTATGAATTAGTTTAAGTATGCTGTGTTGGTGTCGGTGGTTATGGTGTCAAGACCGTAGAGGATAAGCGTTTCGTCAATGCTTTGGTCTTTGATGAGGGTTGAAACAGGGGATTTGTAGTAACGCAGGTCGATAAGAGTTATTTCGCTGTAATTGTCCGCAAGAAACGGTGCGAGGCTGTGAGCGTAGGAATCACGGATAATAAGCAGTTTTTTGGCAGATTTGTTGTCGTTGTTGGTGATTTTTACATAGCCGTGGTTGCCGTCAAGAAAGGCGGTGTATTTGTCGGAGGTTGAAAGATTTTCGTCAAAGAACATTGAGTTTGAGGTTATCTCTTTTTGTCCGTCTTTTATGTAAACCGAGATAGTGCTGTCGGTGTGGTTTTTGTTTTTCCATAGCTCGATTGTGTCGGGCTTAGTCAGCCACAATGCACTCTTTGCATAAGTTGTTCCGTAAAAATCGTTGTGAGTTGTTATAGAAAATTCAGATTTCGGCGTTGCGTTAAGTCCCATAGAATCGGCAATAGCTCCGTAGGCTGTGTATGCACCCGAGGAAGTCCAGTGATGGTCGGTTTTGTAGAAAAGCTGCTGTGAATTTGATTTCTCATTAAAAGAGGGGATAAGGTCAATGAAATTTATGCTGCTGTCGGATTTTCTGAGGGCGGCTTTTGCGGTGTTTATCAAGTCGTCGTCTTTGTATTCGTAGTGGTTTTTCGGGAGCTTGTCCTGCATTATATATCCCGATGTCGGCACAATGCACATATAGGTCGGAATTTCGGTCTTTTCGGCAAATTCAGCAATATAGGATATGTTTTTGTCAAGAAGTTCATTGTATTCAACGGGCTTGGTAAAAAGATAGCCGTCACTGCCCCTGTAAATTCCGTTTGAGCCGTTCTGCCCGATGTACAGACTGCAATAGGCGTTTGTGCCGACAAAAAATGTTCTCAGCGGCATCTGGTCAGAAAGGAATGTTTCAAAGTCCTGTTCAAACTCACCGTTTAAAACCCTGTCGGCGGTCGGCTGAGGCATTGACTGTAAATTACGCTTTTCTTCGGCGGAATAGCTTTTTTTCGGCACTACGATATAAAGTATGAATATCACAAATATAAAAGCACAGAACACGAAAGAGGGCATATATTTAAGTGAATTTTTAATTTTTGGTTTCATAGCTTTTCACCTTGTCATCAGAATTTGAAATACAAAAACGGATTATAACCCGAGCTTGCAAGGCTTGCCGTACTCAGCACAAGTCCGCACATACAGCCGACGGTTTCCAGAGTAAAGCACAGGTTGTTTTTCGGGATTTTATTGTAAAGGATTTTGGAAGCAGGAGTACACGCAAACACTGCAACAGCAAAAATCGGCAGATATGAAATAATGTCGGTCAGTGCCTTTGCTGAAACAAACACACCCGAACTGCCGAGCATAACGCAAAGATAATTCCAAAGCTGTGACATATCTTCAAAGTAGAATATCAGCCAGCCGAGTACAATCAAAAGCAGGGAATAGATGTGACAAAGCACCGAGGGGAGTTTTTCGAGTGCCTTTAACATAAACAGCTTTTCGAGGAAAAGTATCACGAAAAAGTACAGACCCCACAATATAAAGTTGTAGTTTGCACCGTGCCACAAGCCCGTCAATGCCCACACAACAAGCATATTGAATATTTGTCGTTTAAAGCCTTTTCGGTTGCCGCCGAGCGGTATATAGATGTATTCCTTAAACCAGCCTGAAAGCGATATGTGCCAACGCCGCCAGAATTCCGTTATCGACTTTGAAATGTACGGATAATCAAAGTTTTTCAGAAAATCAAACCCGAGCATATTTCCAAGTCCCATAGCCATTTCGGAATAGCCGCAGAAGTCAAAATATATTTGCAGAGAGTAGGCACAGATTCCGAACCAAGCCGCTAAAATTCCGCCGCTTGTGAAGTTTTCACGCAGAATGTTCCACAATGCACCCATCTGATTTGCAAGCAGAACCTTTTTGCACAAGCCGATAATAAACAGCTTAACGCCGTTATTGAACTGATTTATGCTTTCTCTGCGGCTTATAAGCTGAGTTTCAACATCTCTGTATCGCACGATTGGCCCTGCAATAAGCTGTGGGAAAAGAGAAACATAGGTGCCGAATGTGATAAAGTTTTTTTGAGCCTTTGCGTCATTCCTGTAAACATCAATAACATAAGACATAGTCTGGAATGTGTAGAACGAAATTCCGACAGGAAGCGGAATTTCCATAACGGGAATGTTCACAAACGGCAGTACAATATTGAGCGTATTGCCGATAAATCCCGCATACTTAAAGAACACAAGCAGTCCGAGATTAACGGTTATTGAGGTAACAAGAACGGCTTTTGCGGCTTTGAGGTTCTGTTTTTGGGGATTTTTGAAATTGCCGATTAAAAGCCCCGACGCATAGTTTACCGCAATCGACAAAAGCATAAGCAGTATAAAACGGGGTTCGCCCCAGCCGTAAAATACAAGATTTACCGCAAAAAGCAGCAGGTTCCTGAATTTTCTCGGCGTAATATAATACAGCAAAAGCACAACAGGAAGAAATACAAACAAAAATACAATACTTGAAAATACCAAAATTTACAACTCCCGCAATTTTTTACACAAAACAGGCGAGTATATAACCGAAAAGATTACATTGCCCGCCTGATTTAATCAGATTGAATTTTTAATTATCTCCGTGATTTTATCGAAATCGTCGGAAATCACAAGTGTAACATACAGTCCGTTTTTTTCGACCTTGCCGTTTTTGATTTTTTCTGTTTCGTCAGCGTCATAATTCTGAATCTGGTTCAGCTTTGAATCGTATTTTCTTTGCAGCATTTTCTGAACATTATCGGCGGCGGTGTCGTCCTTTGCCTTTATTATGACGATTTCGTCCTGAGATGTTCCGCTGTTGTCAATGCCGCCGGCAAATTCTGCGACATCATCGGGAGTTATCCCGTAGTATCTGTCGAGGTCGTCGGCTTTTTCGAGGAAGAGCATTTCAGGCAGCTTTGTCTGAGCTTTAATTTGTTCAAACATATCCGAAACGCTTTTTGCTTTAATGACTGATGTTTCCGATGACTGAGCTGAGCTCTGAGTGCCGCTGTTATTTGAACAGCCTGCAAAAGCCACAACCGCAATCAATGCCGCAGTAACGGCAATTATTTTTTTATTCATTTTGATTTTCCCTCTTTCCTTTAATAGCGGCGGCAAGCTGGCGGAGTGCCTCCGCTCGCAATTTGCGTTCATAGTTTATTGTTACCGTGAAGTCTCTTTTCGCACAATCAGTTTTTACTGTTATTCCTGACTTCTGACTTCTCACTACTGACTGACTTTTTCCGTTTTCTTTTCGGTGAGATAAAGAGCAGATACGCACTTGCAAGAACAACAACACCGACATCAACTATTATTATGACAACAACAATAAATGTATATCCGAGCGAAAAGCCTGTTGATTTTTCTTTGTTGTCAACGTTAATAACGCCCTTGTTTTCGTAGTCCTTCAGATTTTTGATGTTGTCGCTTTTGTATTTGTTGTCCGAGGCGTAGCTTTCGAGGTAATAATCGTTGTCGCTGTAAAGCACAACATCGGGACAGGTGTTGAAAATTCCCGTTTCAACAGATGTCATATTCTTATAAAATGCGGCTTCAATGAGGTTGGGACATTCCGCAAAAGCCGAATTCTGAATATGAACATCGCTGTTAAATTCTATTCTTGTAAGGCTGTTGCAGTTTTCAAAGGAAAAGCTGTCTATGGTTTTGAGAGTTTTCGGAAAAACCAGTCTGCCGATTGCCTTGCAGTTCAAAAAAGCACCGGTCTGAATTTCCTGTAAGCCGTCCTGAAACTTCACGCTTTGCAGCCATTCACAATCCTTAAAAGCGTTCATACAGATTGTAACGGTGTTTACGGGAATGATAATCATAGTAAGGGAGGAACAGCCCTCAAAGGTTGATTCGTCAATTTTCGGCATAGACGCAGGAAGTGTGACGTCATTAAGTGATTTACAGCCGAAAAACGCCCGTTTTCCTATGCTTAAAACCGACGACGGTATATCGACATATTCAAGCCCTGTACAGTTTTCAAACGCTGAATTTTCTATCGAGATTACCGTTGACGGAATGAGTATTGTTGTAATCTGACTGTTTCCTGCAAAAGCATAGCTGCCGATAGTTTTAACCTGTTCGGGCAAAGCCTTTGACCTGGCACTGCCCGAATATTTTATGAGTATTCCGTCGCCGACAATTACGCAGTCCTGCTGTTGATTTTGCATCCATTGAGTGCCCTCGAGAACGTATCCGCCGAAATTTTTTAACGCACGGGGAATTTGTATATCCGACAGCACCGAACACCCAAAGAACGCATAATCTCCGATTGAATCAATACTGTTTGGAAGTATAAGGTTTCTAAGCTCCGTACATCTTGCAAAGGCGTAGCTGTCAATCGACTTGACGCCGTCAAGAATTGTTACATCAGAAAGGGCAGTACAGCCCGAAAAAGCCGCTTTGCCGATTGATTCTACATTTCCGGGAATTTGCAGCTTTATAAGCGATGTGCAGTCGGTAAAGGCGTTTGAATCAATTAAGGTTATCGTGCTTGAAAGCTCAAGCTCCTTGATCGTTTCGTTCGACATAAAAGCCGAAGCACCGACTGATGTTACCGTGTAGTCATCAACCTTTGACGGCAGTGAAACATAAAGGCTCTGACCTTTGTATCTGGTGATTTCAACCGACTTGCCGTCTTCAAGAACGGTGTAGATATAGTCGCCGCTTTCTATTGTTTCGGCGGCATTGACATTCAGACCGCCCAAAACGGCAGCAGCACACATTATCATAATAAAGGTACTCACGGCAAACAGAATTTTATGTTTAATGCATTTATACTCCATCATTTTTCCTCTCTTTCTGTCTTATTTCCGCATATCAAAGTAACGGTTCGCACTAATTATGCATTATTCTACCACCTTTTGACCTTTTTTTCAAGTAAGCGTACAACATTCCCGATAATTTACAGCAAGAAAAATCCTCCGCAAATAATTATTTACGGAGGGAAGGCGGATTATTGTTTTTATGCAATATTATTCCTGATTGTCTATGTTGCGTCTGTACTCTTTTGGGGTCATATTGTATTTTTTCTTGAAAATCCTGTTGAAGTAGGAAAGATTGGTAATTCCGATACTGCTTGAAACCTCGGTAATCTGCATATTTGTTGTAAGCAAAAGATTTGTTGCAACATTAAGGCGGTAATCGTTGATGTATTCAATGCAGGTCATTCCCATATATTTCTTGAAAAATCTCATAAAGTAGTGTTTGCTGAGATTTACGCTGTCGGCAAGCTCGTCGATAGTGATAGGATTCATATAGTTTTCGCTGATATAGTCAAGTATTGTCTTGATGTTGCGTGTGGTGTTGTCCTTGATGCTTGTTTCGTGCGATTCGAGGTCAAAGAAATAAGAAAACAGAACATAAAAAAGGTTGTAGAGTTCGGATTTGAGTCTTAGTTCAAAGAAATCAAATTTCTTTGTATATATATCAACAAGGTTTTTCACCACGGCAAGCAAGTCATTGTAGTGGGGTGCATCAGGCGAAATTACTATCGGTGAAATATACTGACCGTCAAGGAACGGCGTGAAGTATTTGATTGACGAAGCGTCAGTGGTGTTGCTTGTGAGCATATTAAAATTGAAAATAATTGTTTTAAGTACAGCCCTTGATTCGTCGTGCTGTTTAAACGAGTGAAGAACACAAGGATTGACGAGAATAATATCCCCCTTATTCACCTTGTAATTTTCAAGGTCGATACATTCGTCAAGCTCGCCGTCCTCTACATATACAAGTTCCATTTCCTCGTGCCAGTGCATAGGGAATGATGTATAGAAATCCGGCAAAATCGTTGTACATACCATATAGGGAAGAAGAAAATCACCCTTTTGTCCTGTTTCTTTAAGGCTCATAAATTCATCGTGCTGCATATTTTACCTTCCTTTATCAGATTATTTTATTTTGTATTATTTCACTCATCAGCTTAATATCACAACAGACTAAACTCAACGCACAAACCTGCCGTCACAATAATTCTGCATTTATAACAACTCCTAACTCCTCACTCCTAACTCCTAACTGATATTATCGTTCCGTCGGGGGAGAGTACGCCGTTATTGTAGTTGTATGAGAAGAGAATATCTGACGGTGTTCCGATATTTATGTTTTCGTTTGTGCAGTTAAGAATAACGGTTAGTTCGCTGTCGCCGTAATTTCGTTTGTATGAAACAAGGCGGTCGTATTTATCGGATTGAACAAAGGTTATTTCGCCCTTGCGTGCCGACGGATTGCTTTTGCGGATTGAGATAAGCTGTTTTATGAGGTTTATTCTGTCGGAATATCTGCCGCTTTCAATTTCGTCCCATGGCATACAGCGTCGGCAGTCGGGGTCATAGCCGCCTTCAAGACGAATTTCCGTGCCGTAGTATATGCACGAGGTTCCGGGCATAGTGAAAAGCACAGCCATCTGCTGATAAAATTTTCCGACATTGTTTTTGCGGCTTATAAGGCGGATAGTGTCGTGCGAATCAAGAAGATTGAAAAGCACCTCGTTTGTCTGCGACATATAAAGCGAAAAACACCTGTTGATTTCAAACTCAAATTCTTTTGCGGTGATGTTTTCGTCGTCAAAGAATGTAACCACGCTCTGTTCAAACGGATAGTTCATTACTGCGTCAAACTGGTCGCCACGCAGCCATTCTATTGAATCGTGCCATATCTCGCCGATAATGTAGAAGTCGGATTTTTCGGCTTTGAGGGCAGTTCTCATCTCCCGTGCAAGAGTGTGCGAAAACTCGTTTGCAACATCAAGACGGATTGCGTCGATGTCAAATTCCTTTGCCCAGTACAGACATATATCGGTTATGAATTTACGCACTTCGGGATTGTTTGTGTTGAATTTCGGCATATAGTCAACAAAGGCAAAGGTGTAATAATTCTTTTTGCGTGAATTTCTGCTTGAATTAGCCGTACTGACCGTTTCAAACGGATAGCTGTTTATCATAAACCAGTCAAAATATTTTGAATTTCTGCCGTTTTTCACTACATCGTCCCATTGCGGAAAATCAACGCCGCAGTGGTTGAAAACGCCGTCAAGCATAACACGCATACCACGCTTGTGTGCCTCTCTGACAAGGGCTTTCATAGTTTCCCTGTCGCCGAAATGACTGTCGATTTTGTAGTAATCGGTTATGTTGTACTTGTGGGTGGATTTTGATTCGTTTACAGGGGTAAGATAAAGTCCCGTTATTCCCAAGTCGGAAAGATAGTCGAGTTTTGAAATAATGCCGTACAAATCGCCGCCGTAAAATTCACTGTTGGTTACCTTTTGGTCAGGCTTTGCCCAAGGTCTGACATTTTCAGGGTTTATGTCGGGGTTGCCGTTGCAGAAGCGTTCGGGGAAAATCTGATACCATACAGTACCGTTTACCCAGTCGGGAACAGTGTTTATATCCGACGGGTTCATCCACGGAAAGAAGAAATACTGTAAGATGATGTTGGTGTTTATGAGGTCTTTGTCCGTATGGAATCCGTCCTCAAAGTAATAGACAACCTCATCGCCGCAGTGCAGTTCAAAGAAATACTTGCAGCGTTTGTATTCGGGTTTAACCTTGTGAGTGTAGAGGACATAATTTTTCAGGCATTTTTTGTCCGTCATTTTTTCACGGGTGCCGTTCCAGTTGGTGTATGAACCAATAATACCGCCGTCAAACGGGTCGCTGAAACACAGGTAACATTCGTCAATATCACAGCCTGTTCTGATGCTGATTACAAGGGTGTCCTTATCAAGAGGATAGCAGTAGTTGTCGGCGGCACGGTGAAATACAGCAGAATAGTCCATTTTGCTCCTCCTTTAAATACAAAAGATAATATTGTGTTATTGATTTTGAATACATAATCCGACAAATTATTCGTTAATTGTATTATAATACTGTTTTTTTGTTTCATCAATAGTAATAAAATGACATTATATAAATAATAATGCTTACGGATATTCAATTATGAAATTCCGAGAAATATTTCATTTCCAAAAAGTCAGTAATAAAGCCATTTTATGCGATTTGCATTATAATACCTATGCGAAATGGTCTTATAAACAGGTAATTATTTTTGTGCAACTATTTATGACAGACACATAATAGCATAATCCGATAATGTTATTTTATTCTGACATTTGCACAAAATAACATATTTATAACAGTTAAATGCATATTTTACATATTTTTTAGCGGTAAAATGAATAATTGATATAATTTTGATAAAAAAGACTTGACTTGAAAAAAATTGTGTGATAATATCTATGTGTAATTTGATAATAGTTTTGAACTGCTATCAAAAAAATTTACAGAATTTTACATAACATAAAAATTTTACCGGAGGTTTTCAAAATGCGTTTTACATTACCGAGAGATCTTTATCACGGAAAGGGTTCACTTGAAGAACTCAAAAATCTTAAAGGCAAAAAGGCTATTGTCGTTGTAGGCGGCGGCTCAATGAAGCGTTTCGGCTTTCTTGACAAGGCTGTAAATTATCTTAAAGAGGCAGGAATGGAGGTTCAGCTTTTTGAAAATGTTGAGCCTGATCCGAGCGTTGACACAGTAATGCGTGGTGCAAAGGCTATGCAGGAATTTGAGCCTGACTGGATTGTAGCAATGGGCGGCGGCTCACCAATCGACGCTGCAAAGGCTATGTGGGCTTTCTATGAATATCCCGAAACAACATTTGAACAGCTTATCACACCGTTCAGCTTTCCGACACTCCGTACAAAGGCTCGTTTCTGTGCTATTCCGTCAACATCAGGTACTGCAACTGAGGTTACCGCATTCAGCGTAATCACAGACTACAACAAGGGTATCAAATATCCGCTTGCTGACTTCAACATTACACCTGACGTTGCAATCGTTGATCCTGAACTTGCTGAGAAAATGCCGCCAAAGCTCACAGCTCACACAGGTATGGACGCAATGACTCACGCAATAGAGGCTTATGTTTCAACACTCAACTGTAACTACACAGACCCGCTTGCACTCCACGCTATAAAGATGATTCACAATGATCTTAAAGCATCTTATGACGGCGATATGGACGCAAGAGACCGTATGCACGACGCACAGTGCCTTGCAGGTATGGCATTCTCAAATGCTCTTCTTGGTATTGTTCACTCAATGGCTCACAAGACAGGTGCAGCTTACAGCGGCGGACACATCGTTCACGGCTGTGCAAACGCTATGTATCTGCCAAAGGTAATCAAATATAACTCGAAGGACGAAACAGCAGCAAAGCGTTATGCTGAAATCGCCCGCTTTATCGACCTCAAAGGCGAAACAACGGAAGAACTCGTTGACGCTCTTATCGCAGAACTCAAAAAGATGAACGAAGCTCTCAATATTCCGAGATGTATCAAGGAATATGAGGGCGGCATAATCGATGAAAAAGAATTCAACGATAAGCTTTCATCTGTTGCAGCTCTTGCAATCGGTGACGCTTGTACAGGCTCTAACCCAAGACAGCCGTCACAGGAAGATATGGAGAAACTTCTCCACGCTTGCTATTATGATGAGGAAATAGACTTCTGATTTGTGCCTGCTGTTGCATAATTCCAACAAAATATAATTAAATTTACTAATAATTCCGTACAAGTTTGCATTTTGCTCTTGTACGGAATTATTAGATAAAAACCGCTTTAAACATTAGAGGTTATCCTATGAATACTAAATTTATAAAGGCATTATATCAGTTAGACAAAGGGAAATATTCAGAAGCTGAAGAAAATATTAAGCAAGCAATATCTGAAACTGATAATTTATATGAATTATTAGAGATCTATGCATGTTATGCTGAATTATTGAATGAGTTAAAGCGTTATGATGAGGCAATGGAATGTGTAAACTTTATTCTAAATAATAATGAAGATTACAAGGATTCTGTTGCTACTAAAACAGCTTTAGAAATCAAATGTCATATATCCACTATTTTATAGATGAGGAAATAGATTTCTGATTTGTCTTTTGTTGCATAATTCCAACAAAATATAATTAAATCTACTAATAATTCCGTACAAGTTTGCATTTTGCTCTTGTACGGATAATTAGTTTGTGTTATAATAGCAGTATAATTTTTATACTGTCCAAAAACAGACAAAAGTATAAAATTTCCTTCCAAATGATT
Source organism: Acutalibacteraceae bacterium (assembly GCA_051880775.1). Classification (GTDB taxonomy): domain Bacteria; phylum Bacillota; class Clostridia; order Oscillospirales; family Acutalibacteraceae; genus UBA1213. The sequence continues at coordinate 719 of JBJEOP010000161.1, read as the reverse complement.
TTATAGAAAGGATTGTATCAAATGTACAAGATAGTAAGAAAAAAATCTTTGAATCCGACCGTTTCATTGATGGAAATTGAAGCTCCCCTTATTGCAAAAAAAGCCGAACCCGGTCAGTTCATTATTTTCCGTGCGAAAGAGGACAGCGAGCGTGTTCCGCTTACAATCGCTGATTTTGACCGTGAAAAAGGTACGGTAACAATCATTTATCAGATTGTCGGCGGCTCAACAATGGAGCTTGACACTCTTAACGAGGGCGAAAGCCTCCACGATTTTGTAGGACCTCTCGGCGTTCCGAGCCATACAGAGGGTCTTAAAAAGGTTGCTGTTGTAGGCGGCGGCGTTGGTTGTGCTATTGCATATCCTATTGCAAAGAAGCTCTCAAATCAGGGCTGTGAGGTTCACAGCGTTGTAGGTTTCAGAAATAAGGACCTTGTTATCCTTGAAGATGAGTTCAAGGCAGTAAGCTCAAAGCTCTGTATGATGACAGATGACGGCAGCTACGGCACAAAGGGTCTTGTTACAAACGCTCTTGAAGAGCTTATAAAAGAGGGCAACCAGTACGACGAGGTTATCGCTATCGGTCCGCTCATTATGATGAAGTTTGTATGTCAGCTCACAAAGAAATATAACGTCAAAACCGTTGTAAGTATGAACCCGATTATGATTGACGGTACAGGAATGTGCGGAGGCTGCCGTCTTACCGTTGGCGGAGAAAC
>JBJEOP010000160.1:0-4680 GCA_051880775.1 Acutalibacteraceae bacterium | reverse complement strand
GGTTTTACCTGTATTATAATCCAGAGCACCTGTCGGTTCATCACACAAAAGCAATTTCGGCTTTTTTGCCAATGCCCTTGCGATTGACACTCTCTGCTGTTCACCGCCCGAGAGCTGTGACGGAAAATTATCCTTTCTTTCGGCAAGTCCGACACTGTCAAGCACTGTGTCAGCGTCAAGCGATTCACGGCATATCTGAGTTGCAAGCTCAACATTTTCTCTTGCGGTAAGATTAGGTATAAGGTTATAAAACTGAAACACAAATCCTATATCATAACGACGGTAGGAGGCAAGCTCTTTTTCGTTAAGATGACTTATATCCTTTCCGCCGACTTTTATAAGTCCCTCGTCACTACTGTCAATACCGCCGAGAATATTAAGAACTGTTGTTTTTCCTGCACCGCTGAGTCCGACAACAACCGCAAATTCTCCCTCATCAATAGAAAATGTTACTCCGTCAGCCGCTGTTATTGTAACTTCACCCATTTTATATCTTTTATATACATTCTCAAACTGTACAAAATTTTTCATCATATATTATTCATTCCTTTATCTGACTTTTTACGAAAAATCGGAATTTTCTGCAAGCCATTTTTCGCAAGCCTGTGCAACTTCTTTCAGTGCGTCATCACCGAACGGGGTTTTCAGGTCTGCGGTTTCAACAAGCTCGTTAAAGGTCTGTGTGCCTGCCTTTTTTACAAGACGCATATATCTCTCCCAAGCCTCATCGTGATTTTTCTGCATAATCACCCAGAATTCAAGTGCGACAGTCTGTGCAAGACAATAATCGATGTAATAGAACGGATTTTCGTAAATGTGCATTTGTCTTTGCCAGCCCTTACCCTCTCCGTAAAACGGCGAACCGTCAAGCTTCATCCACGGCATATAAACTCCGAGTAATTCACGCCATACATTGTGACGCTGCTGCGGCGTCATTTCAGGGTTTTCATACACAATATGCTGAAAATGATCAACCATAGTTCCGTAAGGTATAAATGTAATTGCACTGAACAGATGTCCGTATCTGAACTTTTTGCTGTCCTTGCCGAAAAATTCATCACTGCAACGCCAGCCGAAAAATTCCATCGTCATTGAGTGAATTTCGCAAGATTCAAGCGAGGGATTCTGATTGTCTGACGGAACAATATTTCTTGCCATATAATAAGCAAAGGCGTGTCCTGCCTCGTGTGTGATTACTTCAACATCGTCAGCCGTACCGTTGAAATTCGAGAAGATAAACGGCACTTTATAGTCCGCAAATGATGTACAGTATCCACCGCCTGCCTTGCCCTTTTTGCTGAGCACATCAAGAAGCTCATCATTATACATCATATCAATAAATTCAGCTGTTTCGGGTGACAATTCGTGATAGAGTTTTTTACCGACCGCAAGAATATCATCTGATGTACCCTGCGGTTTCGGGTTACCGTCACGGAATTTCAGTGCTGCGTCTGCAAATGTCAGCGGATATTCAAGCCCTGTACGCTGTGCCTGATGACGATAGAGCTTATCGGCAACAGGAACAATATATTTAATTACGGCTTTTCTGAATTTTGCAACATCTTCCGCTGTATAGCAGTTTCGTGTCATTTGAAGATAGCCGAGTTTTACAAAATTCCTGTAACCGAGTTTAACGGCTTTTTTGTGGCGGAGTTTAACCAGCTCATCATAAATTCTGTCAAGTTCCTCGCCGTGTTCGTTATAGAAGTTTCCCTCTGCAAGCCAAGCCGCACGTCTTACGTCGTCATCTGCCGACTGCTTATACGGAAAAAGCTGTGAAATAGTCTTTTTGTCGCCGTCAAAGTCAATCTGTGCCGAAGCGATAAGCTTTTGATATGCTGTTTCAAGTTTGTTTGTTTCCTGAGTTTCGGGTATGATTTCGGGCGAAAATGATTTCAGGAACATTTCGGTATTCTTAAACATCAGCTTGCTGTATTTTTCTTCAAGCTGCGGTCTGAACGGACTTTTTACAAGCAGCCTTGCAAAGCTCTGCTGAATATCGGTAAATATCGGAGATTGCTCGTCAATATATTCAACCTCTTTGTCATAAAATTCGTCGGTTGTATCTATTGAATGACGGGTATAAGCAAGGCTCATCATTGTGTCGATATGACCTGTGAATTTATCCCATTCGAGAAATGCACGGTCAGCTTTTTCAAATGTATCGGCTGTATCAAATTTATTTTTTATTTCCTTTGCTTGTATTTTTGATTTTTCAACATCGGGTCTTTCGTATTGCATTTCGGAAAACTTAGTCATAACTTCTCCTCTTTCACTGTGTAATATTTCTGATTTCGGCTCTATCAGCAATGTTTTGTTTTCAACTTGTTCCTAACTTGTTCCTAAGGAACAAGTTAGGAACAAGTTGAAAACTTTTACTCTAACAAACAATTTACTATACAATTAACTATGTATAGTACAAAACCAACAATATTACATTTATAATATTATTACAAATGCATATAGCATAATTATTTTATAATAATTCTACAATATACAAATCAAAAAATCAATCAAATTTCTGTACAAACAAAGGCAAACAAAAAAATAAATACTCAATAAACTATACAGGTATATAGAAAAGGCTTGCCGTATGTAATTACAGCAAGCCTTTTCTTCTTATTTTCTTCCATAATAAAAAACTTTACCGCTCGGTCTGAACGGAAGTATATGTCCCTCAGGTATTAAAAAAGCATGTTCTCTTGTGATTTTTAAATCTTTTTCAATATATCCGTCCGTGATTATCAGAATTGGTCCGTCCTTTGGAAAATCCTTTGCTGATTCCAGCAAATCAATTCCGGGTTGAAGAACAGTTCCTCCTCTGCCGACAACCTCTACTTTGCCTGCGATTTCCTCCGGCGACATATAGCCATTATCATAAGCATCGGCATCACAAAAAACCACTCTTGCCTTTGGCACATCTTTTGCGTCAGCATAGCTTGCTATTGCTCCAAGTGCAATACCTATATCCTTTGCAGACATAGAACCCGATGTATCTATAACAACTCCAAAGGTTCTTCCGTCCGTCAAGGTGTCGTCTATAAAATATCTTGGTCGGGGAATATCGGGAGTTGAAGCTTGTCTGCGGCTTGGTCTGGCATACGTCCTGTGCTTTTCGACAGGGGCAAAAAAATCGTCAAACCATTTCGCAAGTTTTACGTCCCACGGAATAGGCGGCATTGCAAGTGCCCTTATCTCCTCTATAAGTCCCTCAGGAATCAATCCTCTGCCTGATGATATATGGTACTCCAAGCCCTGCATAAGTGCATTTTTGCAAAAATCATCAAGACTGACACTGTCGTGCTGATTTTCACCAGCTCCGATAATATCCCCTTTGCCGTAACCACGAAATGTCATCAGCTTGCGTGTTATTCTTATATTTCGTACAAGCTCGTCATAGATTTCCTCGGCAGACATTCCGCTGAGTGTTTCATCATACAGTAAACCGTTTTCGGGCATTGTGCCGATGTGCATTTCCCTGAGCCAGCCGTTTACCACATAATCACAGGCAATATTCCAAAGATAATGGTCACGTCCTTTGGCTCTGTCAGCGTGATCCAGTCCGGCATGCAGATATTCGTGTGCCATTACAAAAATCAGTTCGTCGTCCGTAAGTCCGGCGGCAGGATTGACATAGATTTCTTTCAGACCTGCATCTACCGCAGCAATCTGTATTTCATTTCTTTGACAATAATCGCTGTCCTCAATGATTTTGAAATGTGCCGCAAGTCCGCCAAGTAGTGGAAAGCTGTTAATAAACCAGTTAGCCGCTTTTCTTGACCGTGTATCATATTCGGCAAGCAATTCGGCACTTGCCGCACTTTGCAGAACACTCCTTACGGAATGTTGCAGGGCATAGGCAAATTTCTTTTCAAAATAATCGTTGGAACACCATCTCCATACGGGTTTGTCCCATATATCCTCCAAATCAAAAATATCGCCGAATCCGTTTGCATAAGTACCAAGTACAGTATAAAAATCCGCCTGTCCGATATTTTGTGTAAGATATTCATAAATAGTCTGTTCACTTCTCAGACTTCCCGAAAAGCTCTGAATAATATCAGATTCGATTGGTGCACCCGAAAACTTAATATCCTGCAAAAATTTTGTAATATAAATATCACAGGCAATATTCCATAATCTGATATCCACAGATTTTGACACCTTATCGGGATTAGTATGTCCAAGACTTAAATGCAGCATAAGATGAGCAATAATATATGCCCATTCCTGAGGAGAATGACGCTTGTTCTTATTAAAGACAATATATCCGGCAGAAGTAACAAATGCCGAACCGCTTTTTTTATTATCATCATATTCCTGAATACGGTAATCAAATTCAAGTCTTCCAAAAAGTTGATGTTGATTGATTATCTGCCACCCTTCATTGATATATTCAACAGAGGGAGGAAGTTTATTTTTGTTTTTTGTATTCTTAGCCATAAGCCACCCTATTTCTGTATCAGCCTTGGCAAATCACGGACTATTTCTACCATAAACCACTCGGGCAGAGTTTTTCCTTTGTCATCTGACACTACCAACTGTGCCAGTTCAAAATTTATAGCGGCAAGCTCCTTTATCAGTGCTTTGGCTCTGTGTGTAAGAAATTGTGTATTGGAATCAAGCGACTCTTTATTCTGTGGCAATTCCAACAGCAGTCTGTCACGGAAAGACTGTGCC
>JBJEOP010000159.1:0-25558 GCA_051880775.1 Acutalibacteraceae bacterium | reverse complement strand
AAAAAAATTTTTTGGCTCTATTTGCTTACCCCAACATTTATTATAGAGCCAAAATAAATACGGATACCAGACTGTATATCATAGTTTTGGTATCCGTATTTTTTATGTTTGTTTTTAAAAAAGTAAGTCAGCCTTGTATCAGAAAAATTCCTGACATAAAGCTGACTGACCAATAACTTAACTCAGCAAATACAGCGGTGGCGTGCCGCCACTGTCAATTTGCGTTCAAAGTTATTGCTGACGGTAAATCATTTTCCGCACCGTGAATAAATTATTTGTTGTTTAAAATAAATACGGATACCAAACTGTATATCATAGTTTTGGTATCCGTATTTTTTTATGTTTGTTTTTAAAAAAGTAAGTCAGCCTTGTATCAGAAAAATTCCCGACATAAAGCTGACTTACCAATAACTTAACTCAGCAAATACAGCGGTGGCTATAATAATTATGAATTATGAATTATTCTTTGTGTTTTTGTCAAGATTTACTTTGCCTGACGGCTGTGCGGATTTATTGAGGTTTACTCTGTTTTCCGGCTGTGCGGATTTATCAGGGTTAACCTTGTTCTGAGCCTTGTTTTCAAGACCTGATTCGCCTGACCTGATAAGTTTTTGAAGATTCGGGTCAGCCTTATATTCGTCTAATTTTGTGTTAAACGGGTCGTCTGCACCTTTTTTGATAAGTTTTTCAAGGTTTTCGTCAGCTTTATAGTCGCTTGCCTTAGTGTTGAATGCATCCTCAGGGCCTTTTTTGATGAGTGATTCCAAATCTCCGTGTTCAATAAGAGGAATGTCAACATAGTCAGGGTCTTTCGGCGTTGGTGCAGGAGGTACAGTCTTTATCGGCTGAGGTTGAGGTTTCGGTGGCTGAGGGGCAGCAGGCGGTTCATCAAGATATTCTGTTTTGCGGCGTTTTAATACACGAAGCACTATAAATATAATAATTGTAAGCAGACCGGATATTATTACGACACCGGTTACAACAAGTATAATGACAGACAGCACCGAATTGTCGGTTGCTTCGGTGTGTGACGGCTCAGAAATTACGGATTCTTCCAACTTTACTTTAAGTGTGATTTTTGTGGCAGTGCTTTCCTTTTCAAAGGTTTTTGAGGTTGCTTTTGTTTTTACGCTGTATTCGCCCTCACTGTCAACGGTAAACTCACCTGTATAAACACCGTTGCTTTTTCTTGTGAGGTTTATTGTCTTATCGCCGTTTTTACCGCTGACGAGAGTCGTCATTTCGATTGTTTTAAGCAAATTATCATCTTTGACTACGCCGTTAATATCGTTTAATGATGCCTCTATTGTTATGCTTTCGCCGACGGCGGCGATTTTCTTAATCTTTTGTTTTACATAAACTGAATAAAAGTCGAGCTGTGTAATTGTACAGTTATCAGAATTAGCGTTATCAAGATGTAAATTCCATATTCCGCTGTCGGGATATATCATCTTAATCAGCGTATAACTGCCTGTACTCGTCAATTTAATATTATCGTTATTTGTCAGCGATACCTTTTTACCGTCAGGTGAGGTAAGAACGGGGTTAAGTTCTTTTTTGCTGAATTTACTTTTAATAATTACATTGACATAAAAAACGCTGTTGTCTTTGACATTGATTTTAACATTGCCGTCTTTAATCTCACATTTTGTACCGTTTAATTTATATATATCGCTGAATATATCGGAAATTATTGTAATCAAATCGTCCGAAGTTGTGGTTTCGTATGATTTTCCGTTTGTAGTTTCAGAGATTTTTTGCAGTTCTTTTTTGTCGAGAGTTCCGTCATAGTTCAGACCTATTGAATAAACAGGAATATTTCTGCTGTTCAGTGTCTTTAAAGTGCTGTCCATTTCCTTGTTTGCCTCAGCAAGCGTTCTCGGACCGTTTTCAAGATATGTATTGCCGTCACTAAGCAATATTATGGCTTTTTTTCGGTTGCTGTCAGTCGTTTTATTCTGAGAATGAATATTCATAGCCTTTGTAAGACCGAGTGCAATATCCGTTGAACCGTATGGGTCATATTCGATATCCGAGATATCCTTTTTCAGCTTTTCAAGATTTTTTTGGTTGTCAAGGCTGACAATCGGACTTGATGCTATCAGCTTTTCGGTATATACAGAATATCCTGCACCGCAGGATTCGTCACACAAATCCGTAAACAGGTTAAATGCGTCAACAGCTATTCTGTTCGGGTCAGATGACAGCATAGAACCGCTGGCGTCCAATACAAATACGACATCAAGATCCATTTTTCCGTCTTCGTTGTAATCCTCAGTCTGTTCGGCGTTGACATTTACGGACAAAACGAAAACAAAAAACAGAAGCATTGCCAAAAGGACGGACAGGGATTTTTTTATACTTCTGCTCATACTTATTTCCTCCATAAAAAATAATGAAATAAAATTATTTTTGCATTACAATTTTATTTAAATTTACAAAAACAATTTTTTTCCATCAATAATTGTAACATAATTATATATTCAAATCAAGAAAAAATCACAAATTGTTTTTCAATAATATCTGTTTCAGCAAATACAGCGGCGGCTATAATAATTACGCATTACGCATTACGCATTACGAATTAATATTACGGTTGACTTTTAGAGGTAAATGGTGTAGTATAATGTATATAAAAATATTGCGGGGGTACCTTAAAATTAAGGTTGAGATTATACCCTTTGAACCTGTCGGATAATGCCGTAGTAGGGAGATAATTATATTGTTATTTTACTGCTTGTCTTGTTCCGATAGGATAAGCAGTTTTTTATTTGGAGGATTTTGCAATGAAACTGAAAACAGCACTCACAATAGCCGGCTCGGACTGCAGCGGCGGTGCAGGAATACAGGCTGACCTCAAAACCTTTTCGGCAAACGGTGTTTTCGGAATGAGCGTTATTGTGTCGGTTGTTGCCGAAAATACATCAAGGGTAATTTCCGTTGAGAATGTTTCGCCGGAAATGATAAAAAATCAGATTGACGCAGTGTTTGAAGATATTGATGTTGACGCAGTAAAGGTGGGTATGCTGTCCGACAGCGTGTGTATGAATACCGTTGCCGAAAAGCTCTTGCAGTATAAGCCGCAGTATGTTGTTGTTGACCCCGTTATGATTGCAAAGGGCGGTCACGCACTTATGCAGGAGGACGCTCTTGCAACGCTTACTGAGAAAATAATTCCGCTTGCATATATTCTTACGCCGAATATTCCCGAAGCCGAAACAATAACGGGAATGAAAATTTCAGGTCTTGAAGAAATGAAAAAAGCCGCTGAAAAGATTTATTCTATGGGTGCAGAAAACGTATTGATCAAAGGCGGACATCTCGATGGTGACGCACTTGACGTGCTTTTTGACGGAAAGGAATTTCATACGTTTTCAGCCGAACGCATAAATACTAAGAATACTCACGGAACAGGCTGTACCTATTCGTCGGCAATAGCGGCAAATCTTGCAAAGGGTGTTCCGCTTGTTCTTGCCGTTGCAAAGGCAAAGGCTTTTGTGACAACAGCCATTGAATATTCGCTTGAACTCGGAAAGGGTCACGGACCTACAAACCATTTTTATGAACTGTACAAGAAAGGAAATCTGCTATGAACTACAAAACACAGATGGAAGCCGCCAAAAAAGGCATTGTAACAAAGGAAATGCAGACGGTTGCCGAAAAAGAAAATATGGACGTTAACAAGCTTATGTCGCTTGTTGCAAGCGGTACTGTTGCAATTCCCGCAAACGTAAACCACAAGTCACTCAGTGCCGAGGGTATCGGCGACGGACTCAAAACAAAAATCAATGTCAATCTCGGCATTTCGGGCGACAGCGTTGACTATGAAAGAGAAATGCAAAAGGTGAAAATGGCTGTTTCTTTCGGTGCTGAGGCGATTATGGATTTGAGCAACTACGGAAAAACTAACACCTTCCGCAAACAGCTTATCGACTATTCTCCTGCAATGATAGGCACTGTACCTATGTATGACGCAATAGGCTATCTCGAAAAGGATTTGCTTGATATTACCGCAAAGGATTTCCTCAGAGTTGTTGAGGCTCACGCAAAAGAGGGCGTTGACTTTATGACAATTCACGCAGGAATTAACAAACGTGCCGTTGAAGCTCTCAAAAGAGATAAAAGACGTATGAACATCGTTTCAAGAGGCGGTTCTCTGCTTTTTGCGTGGATGGAAATGACAGGCAACGAAAACCCGTTCTATGAATATTATGACGATGTGCTTGATATTCTCAGAGAATACGACGTTACAATAAGTCTTGGCGACGCACTCCGTCCGGGCTGTATTGACGACAGCACAGACGCAGGTCAGATAAGCGAGCTTATCGAGCTTGGTGCATTGACAAAAAGAGCGTGGGAAAAGGACGTTCAGGTTATGGTTGAGGGTCCGGGACATATGGCTATGAATGAAATTGCCGCAAATATGAAGCTCCAGAAGCGTATATGCCACAATGCTCCGTTCTATGTACTCGGTCCGCTTGTTACGGATATTGCTCCGGGTTATGACCATATCACTTCGGCAATCGGCGGTGCAATCGCTGCCGCAAACGGTGCAAACTTCCTTTGCTATGTAACTCCTGCCGAACACCTCAGACTGCCTGACCTCAACGACGTTAAAGAGGGAATTATTGCGTCGAAAATCGCCGCACACGCAGCCGATATTGCAAACGGTATTCCGGGTGCAAGAGATATAGACAACAAAATGGCTGACGCAAGACACGCTCTTGACTGGGACGAAATGTTCAAATGTGCAATAGACCCCGAAAAAGCCAAGGCATATTACGATTCAACTCCTGTTGCCGAGCGTCATACCTGTTCTATGTGCGGAAAGATGTGTGCCGTAAGAACAACGAATATGATTCTTGAAGGCAAAAAGGTAACGTTTTGCAGTGAACTCTGATTTTGTAAATAAACGATACAATACTTTTTTGACATTTTACGGAATTTATGCAAAATCGTCAAAAATTGTGCTTAAATTTGTAGATATATGTAACTTTATTATTGCTGTATATAGTGCTATAATAATATTGTCGGGCGGAAAGGCTTGAAGTCTTTCCGCTTTTTTAATGACTTTTTTTCGGAGGAATTTATGTCTGATATCAAAGCAGCAATTTTTGACCTTGACGGCACTCTGATTGATTCAATGTATGTATGGGAAAAGGTTGACCACGATTTTCTTACGGAAAGAGGTATTCCCGTAACGCAGGAGTATATTGACAATGTGCGGTGTATGTTCTTTGAAACCGCCGCGAAATATACAATCGAAACATATAATCTTTCTGAAAGCATTGAACAAATCGTTCAGATATGGCTTAATATGGCAAGGCACGAGTATGAATTCAATGTAAAGCTGAAACAGGGTGTATTTCAATATCTTGAATTTCTTAAAAGCAGGAACATTAAAATCGGTATTGCAACATCATCAAATCCGTACCTTACAAAGCCCGTGCTTGAACACAACGGAATTTCACGGTTTTTTGATACAATCTGCTATACATCACAGGTCGGAAAGGGCAAGGAATTTCCCGACATTTATCTTTATACCGCCGGAAAGCTCGGTGCAAAGCCGTCGGAATGTGTGGTTTTTGAGGATATAGTTGAGGGAATAAGAAGTGCAGAAACAGCCGGTATGAAAACTGTCGCAGTCTATGACAGTACGTCGGAAAATCAGGCTGACATCTTAAAAAAGATTGCCGATAAATACATTTTTGATTTTTTGGAACTGTTGGAGGTTTAAATAATGGAACGAAACAGAATAAGATATTTTTGCTTTGCGGTTACCTTTTTTATTTTGGGTTATTTGTCGAGGGCAACAAGCGGAGGTTCATGGCGTGAACTGAGCTTTGTGTTGATTGCCGCAGGTGTGTTCTTTGTTTTTGCAATAATATTCAGAAAATCAGCGTCGTGGGTAATTATGCTTGCAAGTCTTGTTCTTTGTACGGGACTGCAATTTCTGAGATTATGCCATATTGATTTTTACAATGAAATTTATGACAGTCAGGTCGGCGGCTTTATCCTCGGAGCACCTTTTGATATGAATATGCTCATTTACATAGTTCTCGGTGTTTTTGCCGGTGCTTCAGTCGAGCTTGCCCTACGCCAGTTCAACAAAATCGGTATGGGGAGATAATAGTTAGGAGTTAGGAGTTAGGAGTTGTGCGGACGGTCAGTTTTTAAACAGAGAGCAGTTTATTTTAATAATTACTTTAATGAATATTGCCTGTGGCTGAAATGTCACAGGCGTATTTTTTTGCTTGTGTTAATATTTTTTGCAGCAAAGTTGGCCCTGACAAAAACTAAACTCAACGCATACGATTATGGTCATAATAACTCCACACTCCACACTCCACTCTGAAAATTAGTTCTTGAATGTGAGGCAAAAAAGTTATATAATGGACAGGTAATAAATTGTTACGACAAAAATTTCGGAAGGAAGTCGTTTTATGAAATACGCAGTTGTACTTTGTGACGGTATGGCAGACAGACCCGTTGCTGAACTCGGCAACAAAACTCCTATGTCAGCCGCCGACAAACCGAATATGGACACTCTTGCCTCAAAAGCCGAAGTGGGCTTGGTAAAAACCGTTGCAACAGGTATGAAACCCGGCAGTGATGTCGCAAATCTCTCTGTTATCGGATATGACCCGAAGGTTTATTATACAGGCCGTTCTCCGCTTGAAGCCGCAAGTATAGGAATAGACCTCAAAAATGATGATGTTACCCTCAGATGTAACCTTGTTACTCTTTCTGATGAAGCAGAATATGAGGACAGAACAATGGTTGACTACTGTGCAGGCGATATTTCGTCAGCCGAGGCAAAAATTCTCGTTGAATACATACAGGAAAAACTCGGAAATGATATATTCAGATTCTATAACGGCGTAAGCTACCGTCATTGTCTTGTTTGGACAAAGGGCGAGCCAAAACCGGGCGTTCTTACTCCGCCGCACGATATTACAGGCAGAAAAATTACTGAGTATATTCCAAAGGGAGAATTTGTTGCTCCGCTTTATGACCTTATGAAGAAAAGCTATGACCTGCTCAAAGACCACCCTGTAAACCTCAAAAGAGTTGCCGAGGGCAAAAACCCCGCAAACTCAATCTGGTTGTGGGGAGAAGGTATGAAACCGCGTCTTGACAGCTTTGAAAAGAAATTCGGCATTAAAGCCTCAATGATTTCAGCCGTTGACCTGCTTAAAGGTATCGGCAAGTGTGCGGAAATGGCTGTATGCAGCGTTGAGGGTGCAACAGGCTATATTGATACCAATTTCAGCGGCAAGGCACAGGCGGCAATAGACGAATTGAAGCGTGGACAGGATTTTGTTTACATTCACGTTGAAGCACCCGACGAGTGCGGACACCGTGCAGAAACCGAAAACAAGAAAAAGAGCATTGAGCTTATTGACAATCTCATTCTTGAACCGCTTGTAAAGGCACTCAAAGAGATGGGCGAGGATTACAGCATTATGGTACTTCCCGACCACCCGACGCCGCTTTGTATCAAAACTCACTCGGGCGAGCCTGTTCCGTATTTCATCTACCGCAGTAACGACGAAAAGAACAGCGGCGTTACAGTATTTGACGAGGATTCAGCGGCCTCAACAGGCATTTATGTTGACCCCGGCTACACACTTATGAACCGTTTTCTCCAAAAATAATTAAACCGTTTTAACACAAAAGTCCGTATGATAAAAAATGTTGTACGGACTTTTTTCAGTGTGGAGTGTGGAGAGTGGAGTGTGGAGTTATTTATATAAATAACTGAATTTATCGAATAAAGCGGCGGTTATAATAATTATGAATTATGAATTATGAATTATGAATTAGTAACAAAACCTTGTGTGCTTGTTTATATAAAATTTACTTTACAAAAGCGATATATGGGTGTATAGTAGGTACATACAGAGTAAGATTGTGTGCGTTAAGTGTTGTACGAACGGGGAGTTGTCGTACAAACGAAAAGAAATTTTCTTGCGGTACACATTCTGCATCCCGCTGTTTGATAATATCAAGAAGTATTCTTCTTATTATTACAGCGAATCTGTAAAATAAGGAGGATTTTTTTATGTCAGAAAAGAATTTAAGCGAAAACAAAACCAAACCCAAAAACAAAATCAACATCAAAACATCAACCCAGACCCTTGCAACCTTTGCAATACTCATTGCGGCACAGTTCGTTATTTCACAGTTCCTCACATTTCACGTCTGGAATTTGAAAATCGGCCTGTCGTTTATTCCCGTAGTTATTGCGGCAAGACTGTACGGTGCAGTCGGCGGTGCATTGGTTGCAGGTATCGGAGATATTGTCGGTCTTATTTTTCACCCTGTCGGACCGTGGTTTCCGCCGATTACAATTTCAGCAATGCTTGTAGGTGCTGTGTTCGGACTGTTCCTCAAAAAAAGCGACAGCTTCTGGAGAATTTTAACATCTGTGCTTATTTCTGAATTTGTGTTCAGCCTTTTTATAACTCCGCTGTGGCTCACAATACTGTACAGAGAGGGTGCTGATTTCTTTACTTTCTATTTCACAACCGTAATTGGCAGACTGACTGTTCAGATAATACCTATGACAGTAGTAAAACTGCTTATTATCACACCTATGTTAAAGGCTATGGACAAAATTAAATTTGTAAAAACCATAACAGAATAAAAATAAAATCACTTTAAAATAACTCCCGAAAAAAGTATCGGATACATCTGCTTCTGAATGTATCCGATACTTTTTATTTTTTGTTTTTCTTTTTTCGTCCCGGCTGTATCAGCTTATACGGAATGTCGGGTAAATCTTCCGTAGGAACATAATCGTCAGATATAATGTAATTGAAAGCCGCCTTATTCATTTTGAAATTATATCGTATTTTTCTGAAATCAAGACGTACAAGGTGCTGTCTTATGATTGAATAAATATTTACCAGATGTACTTTTCGTGCAAATTTATAAATTGACTCCTTGTATTGGTCATAATAACCGTTTAGCTGGACGTAATTTCGTATGATGAGAGCCGAAAGAAGAAAATCGTTTATTTTCTTTGCGTTCATTGTACTCATTATACTTCCGAAACGCTTTAAATAATAATAAAGATAGCGGTCACTTACGGCAATTTTGTTAGCGTGGAGCAGCAGCCGTCCGCTTGTTGCAACATCTTCAAAATACATATCGGGGTAAGTTATGCTGTTATCGTCAAAAAGGCTCTTTTTGTACATTTTGTTCCACGCATAGCTGTGCAGAAAGTTGTCACGGATAAGAATATTGAGTGCGTCAGCGGTTTTCATTATCTCCTTCTTTGCCGAAATAAACATCGGAAATGTTATTCCCGTGTTAAAGTATGAATATTTAAAGCGGCAGTATGACATATCAGCACCGTTGTCAGCACACTCGTGATAAAGAACATTCAGATAGTCCCTGTGGACATAATCGTCAGCGTCAATGAAAACTACATACTCGCCCTTTGCGAGTTTAAGACCGTAGTTGCGGCTGTCCGAAAGACCGCCGTTTTCCTTGGTATAGAGCTTGAATCTGTCGTCGCTGTCGCAGTATTTTTGTGCAATATCGGCACTGCTGTCCTTAGTGCCGTCATTGATAAGCAGAACCTCAAAGTCCGTAAAAGTCTGTGCTTTGATTGTTTTAAGACATTTATTCAGATATTTTTCAACATTATAGATAGGTACGATGACAGAAATTTTTGGATTATTCAAAAAAAACACCTCAATTATTTTAAAGCATTTTTAGTAAAATCAATTTTTTGAAGTTTATCATAGGAAGTCAGGCTGTATTTTGCGACGGCTGACATACCTTTAAATATATTTTTGAATATGCCGTTCTGACAGTTTTTTCTTGCCTGAACTGCAAGAATGGGAACAGAGAAGAACACACGGGCAATATGTTTTCTGAAACAGGATTTGAATTTTTTGTAACAGCCGTTTTTTTCAAGAAAAAGCCTTATTATAGGTACAGTGTTTATATAATCGTTAATTCTTTGCACAGGCATATTCACTTCTTTTCGTTTTGAAAACGCACGTGTGTAGTAATATCCGCAGTAATCGGTTGAAACAACCGTTTTTGCATAAAAAAGTAATTGCGGACAAACGGCGGCGTCCTCATAGTACATATTCGGAATTTTGATATTGTTGTCGGTGAAAAGGGATTTTTTCCACAGCTTGTTCCAAAGATAAAAACGGATTTTCGTATCTTTAAGCAGATATTTCATAGCCTTGTCACGGTCGTAACAATCGTTTTTTGGTAATTTGCCGCATTTTTTAGTTTTGCCTGTATTGAGAAAGCAGAAATAAAAGCCGCTGTTTACGATGTCGGCATTATATTTTGTCGCCTGATTGTACAGTGTTTCAAGAAATTTGCCGTCAAGACTGTCGTCAGCGTCAAGAAAGGCAAGATAAGTTCCGTTTGACGCCTGTATTCCGACATTTCGGGCTTCTCCGGCAGAACCGCTTTTGTGGTTTATGATAATAAAGCGGCTGTCGCTTTCCGCAAAAGACATTGCAATATTGCCCGAACCGTCCGTTGAACCGTTGTTGACGATTATCGCTTCAAAATCCTTAAAGCTTTGGTCTTTAAGGGAATTAAGACATTTTTTCAGGAATTTTTCGCAGTTATACAGCGGAATTATAACACTTATTTTTGGTTTGTTATTCTCCATAAAACAGCCTCCGTAAACATAAGAATACTTTTACTGAACATTGTTTGCTGTCTGAGTTTTTTCCTTTTTACGCAGTCTTGAAAACGGTGCGGAAATCGCAATCGTACCGTAGTATGTTATTGTACGCCAGATAAGTATGGCAGATTTGATTGTTTCAGGTGTAAAGTATGCCGAGAAAAATGCACTGAAACAAAACTCAGCAGCTCCCGAAGCTCCCGGCAGAGGGACAAGGCTTGAAACCATATTTACAAAAGCCTGTGCACAGAGCATATCAAAAGGATTGCAGTGAATACCGAATGCTTCACCAATGCAGTACGGCACAAGGAAAAGTGAGGTCATCTGTATCGCCGTAAGCACATAAACCTTTACAAGCAGCGGTCTGTTTTTGTTAAGCTCCTTGTTGCTTTCGTGAAAGGTGTCAAGCTGTGTGCTGAAAGCGGTTTTCTTTTCGTCAGCGTTTTTAAGAATTTTTATTTTTCCTAAAAATGAAAAAATACCGTTTACAATTTTGCCCGTAAGCTTTTTGTTAAAGGACGCAAGAAGAAGTGCAACAATAACAACAACCTGTGCCAGAAATCCGACTATTGCAAGCATCCACATTGTAGGATTGAGATGTCCTGCAAAAAATGAAAACCTTGCACATATTGCAACAATGCTGTATCCTGTAAGTGTAAACTGCCAAACAAGGAATTTTTGTATCAGTGCCGAGGTGGAATTTGCACCCTTAATGCCCATTTGCGACATAGAAATAATCTGCATAGGCTGTCCGCCGGACGCACTCGGAGTTACCGCACAAAAGAACTGTCCGACCATTGACGCAACCAAAGCATTATAAAAAGTTACATTCGGAGTAGTTTCTTTTACAAAAAGATATATGATATATGAGTCAATGGCGATATTCAGAAGATGTACAGCGACTGCTGACATAATCCACCAGCCGTTGATGTTAAGATTGCTGTTTATAAGGTCAATAAGACCGCCGCTTGAAAAAACAAAATATGTTATCATACCCAGGGTAAATATTATAATGAGTGCATTAAATACCTGCTTCCATTGTATTTTTTGGGTTATTGATTTTAACTGTTCTTTATTCATTGTCATACTCCTTAAACGGAAAGATAACTTTTTTATATAAGATTTATACTTTGATTTGAGATACACTTAAATTTTATAATAGCATTATTTTAAAACAAGGTCAACACGGTATTTTTACAATGAATTTGCGAATTTGCGTTAAATTTTTATCAAAATATTATATTTATAATTTAAAAAAGTTTAACATATATATTGTCACAATTCAAGCATTTTAAGAGGATATTTTGACATCTGTCAAAAATACGGAAATTTTAATAAATTTCAGTGTCATTATGTATAATATAACATTTAATAAAAAACTTCTTTTAATTTAAAAATTATTGTGTTAAGATATTAAGACAGCATAAAAGAAAGGATTGGTACGAAATATGTTAAGACTCAAAAAATATATGAAACCGTATATTTTTGCCTGTATTCTTGCGGTAATGCTGCTTTTCGTTCAGGGTTTTACCGAGCTTACCCTGCCGAATCTTATGTCGGATATTGTAAATGTCGGCATACAGCGTTCAGGCATAGAACATTCCTCGCCTGAGGCACTCAGCAGTGACGCTATGCAGATGTTAAGCCACTTTTTCAATAACACAGAAAAAAACGAACAGGAAATTACAGATAAGAATTATACTCTCATAGACAGCTCGTCGCAGGATTACCGTAAGTATAAGGAAAAGTATCCTTATCTTGACGATTCGTCAAAGAGCATATATGTACTCAGCGACAGTCTTTCCGATACAACGAGGGAAGAGCTTGACGACATATTCGCACGGGCAAGTATATCGTTTGTCAGTGCAATGAAAGATATTTCAGAAAAGCTCGGCGTTGAAAATTCAGCGGATAATGCTAAGACTGATATGTCAGCTTTTGATGTTTCAAATATAGATATGTCAAAAATGTATCAGCTTGTCAATTCACCGATGTTTTATTCGCTATTTTCACAGTCGGAGCTTGAAGGCTATATCAACAATGCAAAAACTACCGACAAGACTATTACCACTCAGGTAGGCACGGCGTTTGTAAAGATATTCTATAATGAAATAGGAATAAGCGTTTCTGATTTACAGACGAAATATATACTGCTTGTCGGCTTGAAGATGATAGGGATAACAATTCTCGGGGTTTTATCTACTATTATGGTATGCCTTATTGCGTCGAGAATAGGTGCAGGTGTTGCCAAAAATATCCGTTCTGATGTGTTCAGAAAGATTGAGAGCTTTTCAAATAATGAATTTGATAAATTTTCGACAGCCTCACTCATCACAAGAACGACAAATGACATAACCCAGATTCAGATGCTTATTACAATGGGACTGCGTATGGTATTCTTTGCACCTGTTGTCGGAATAGGCGGTATTATTCTTGCAACACAGACAACAACCTCAATGACATGGGTAATTGTTGCCGCAATAGTTGTTTTGCTTGCAATTCTTTTTGTGGTATATAAGGTTGCAATGCCGAAATTTCAGATTATTCAGAAGCTTATTGACCGACTTAATCTTGTTACAAGAGAAAGCCTCAGCGGTATGATGGTTATAAGAGCATTCGGCACGGAAAAGTACGAAGAAGAACGCTTTGACAAGGCAAATCAGGATCTTACAAAGGTAAATCTTTTTGTAAACCGTGTTATGACATTTCTTATGCCGGCAATGATGTTTGTTATGAATGTTGTATCGTTGGTTATTGTGTGGGTAGGTGCTCATCAGATTGAACAGGCAAATATGCAGATAGGCGATATGATGGCGTTTATTCAGTATGCAATGATGATAATTATGTCGTTCCTTATGATTGCAATAATGTTTATTATGATTCCGAGAGCGGCAGTTTCAGCTGACAGAGTTGCCGATGTGCTTGAATGTGAGCTTTCAATCAAGGATAAGGAAGACGCAAAGGACATTCCCGAAAATGCCGAGGGAAGAATTGTTTTCGACAATGTATCGTTCAGATATAACAATGCCGAAAGCAATGTTGTTTCAGACATCAGCTTTACGGCAGAGCCGGGACAGACAACAGCAATTATCGGTTCAACGGGCTCGGGCAAATCAACGCTTATCAATCTTATTCCACGATTTTATGACGTTACGGAAGGAAAAATCACCTTTGACGGCGTTGACATCAGAGAGTTAAAACAGCACGACCTCCGTGAAAATATCGGCTTTGTGCCGCAGAAGGGCATACTCTTTTCGGGCGATATAGCCTCAAACCTCCGCTACGGAAAGGACGACGCAACCGACGACGAAATAAAACAGGCGGCAATGGTTGCACAGTCGGAAGAATTTATCGAGTCAAAACCGAAAAAATACAATTCGCCTATTTCACAGGGCGGCACAAATGTATCCGGCGGACAAAAACAGCGTCTTGCAATAGCGAGAGCACTGGTGAAAAAGGCACCTGTTTATATATTTGACGACAGCTTTTCCGCACTTGATTTCAAGACGGACGCCGCACTCAGAAAGGCTCTGAAAAAATACACGGGTAATTCAACCGTACTTATCGTTGCACAGAGGATAAGCACGATTATGCACGCCGAACAGATTATTGTTCTTGACGACGGCAGAATTGTCGGCAAGGGAACTCACAACGAGCTTTTGAAAAATTGCCGCACATACCGTGAAATAGCTGTTTCACAGAACAGTGCCGTTGAAGTATAAACAAAATAAGCGGTAAAGGAGTTGTAAATGAATATGAGCGATACACCAAAAAAAAGACCGCACGGTCCTATGGGTAAAAACGGTTCTGCAATGTCCGGCGAAAAGGCAAAGGACTTTAAGGGTACATTCAGGCAGTTTCTGAAATATATGGGCAGCTACAAGTTCAGCGTTCTTATTGTAATGATTTTTGCCGTACTTTCAACGGTATTTATGATTATAGGTCCGAAGATACTCGGCAACGCAACAACACTGCTTTCGGAGGGACTTCTGGGCAGCTTTACGGGAACAGGCAACGGAATTGACTTTCAGGGAATAGGACAGGTTCTGCTATGGCTTGTGGGAATTTATGTTGTCAGTGCGTTTTTCTCGTTTATTCAGGGATATATTATGACGGGCGTTTCAATGAAGCTGACATACAGATTAAGACGTGATATTTCCCAAAAAATAAACCGCCTGCCCCTTAAATATTATGACCGCACAAGTCACGGCGAAGTGCTTTCAAGAATTACAAACGATATTGATACACTCAGTCAGACTCTTAATCAGAGTGTTACACAGATTATCACTTCCGTTACACAGCTTGTGGGCATTCTTGTTATGATGTTTTCGATAAGCTGGCAGATGTCGCTTGTGGCACTCAGCATTATTCCTGTTTCGTTTATACTTGTGCTTCTTATTGTCAAGCACTCTCAGAAGCACTTCAAGCAGCAGCAGGAATACCTCGGACATGTAAACGGTCACATCGAAGAAATGTACGGCGGCCATATCGTAATGAAAGCATTTAACGGTGAAGAGGAGTCCGTCAATAAATTTACGCAGTATAACGATGAGTTGTATTCGTCAGCGTGGAAATCACAGTTTTTCGCAGGAATTACAATGCCGATAATGAATTTTGTATCAAACCTCGGATATGTTGCGGTTTGTATTCTCGGCGGCTATCTTGCAGTAAACAACGGACTTGCACTCGGAGATATACAGGCATTTATTCAGTATGTACGACAGTTTACACAGCCTATTACACAGGTTGCAAACATCACAAATGTTTTACAGCAGACGGCGGCAGCCGCAGAGCGTGTATTTGAATTTCTGAATGAGGAAGAGGAAGTACCCGAATCGTCAAATCCGATTACCGTCAACACAACGGAAAATCCCGATACAGAACTTAATGTTCACATTGACGGCAGTGTACAGTTTGCACATGTAAAGTTCGGCTACACCGACGACAAAATCATTATCAATGATTTTTCGTGCGATGTTAAGGCAGGCAGTAAAATTGCCATTGTCGGTCCTACGGGTGCAGGCAAGACAACTATTGTAAAGCTGTTAATGCGTTTTTATGATGTTCAGCAGGGTGCAATTCTGGTTGACGGCTATGACATAAAGGACTTTTCACGACAAGACCTGCGTTCACTTTTCGGAATGGTATTGCAGGACACATGGCTTTACAGCGGCACCATAAAGGACAATATCCGCTACGGAAAGCTTGACGCAACCGACGAAGAGATTTTACAGGCGGCAAAGGCGGCACAGGTTGACCACTTTGTACGAACACTTCCCGACGGCTACAATATGATTCTTAACGAGGAGGTAAGCAACGTTTCACAGGGACAGAAGCAGCTCCTCACGATTGCAAGAGCAATTCTTGCCGACCCGAAGATACTCATTCTTGATGAGGCAACCAGCTCGGTTGACACAAGAACCGAAATTCTCATTCAGAAAGCTATGGACAATCTTATGCAGAACAGAACGAGCTTTGTCATAGCACACCGTCTGAGTACGATTAAAAACGCCGACACAATTCTTGTTCTCAACGACGGCGACATTGTAGAGCAGGGCAATCACAACGAACTTATGTCCAAAAACGGTTTCTACGCCAAACTCTACAACAGCCAGTTTGAACCAGCCTAAGCAGGCGGAGTGCCTCCGCTGTCAATTCGCGTTCAAAGTTATTGTTACCGTTAAGCTGGCTGCTCCGCGGGATTAGTTAATGTTATTATTCCACGCAACAACTGAATGTTACAACAAATTTATTTCAACGCACAAAGCTACCGTCCAAACAATAATTCCTCATTCCTAATTCCTCATTCCTAACTAAAAAAAGTTCCGCTGTTAAAGTTTTAATGCCTTAACAGCGGAATTTTTGTTGTCAGAATAATTCAATATACTCAGCTAATGAATTGCATATTTTCTTGGGCATTAGGTTTGGTGAGGTTTGATAAATGAAACCTGTTTCCGTTTGCCATATTACAATTCCATCTATATTTGCCTGTTCAACAACATACCAGTCATTTTGGATATTGTCATTCCGACAGCGTTCTTCTAATGTTACATTTACAACATTGGTTCTTTTTGAATTGGAAATGCCTGTTAATTCATGACCATTAACGGCTACTATACCATATATTTCAAGATAAGAACGATATTCTATACTGAAAGAAAGACTAAGTGATTTTTCTGCATTGTCAATAGCAGTATTGTCAACTCCGTGACCAGCTAACAAATCATCAGTTGTATTGAAAATATCAAATAATTTCATTTTATAACTCCTTATTAACTGAATAATGTGGCATAATCCCTCCAGAATTGTCGTTTGATTTTTTCAAAAGCAGGTCTATCAATTTCAGATTCTTTTCCTGGAATATTAAGTATTGACGGATTTTTCAAGTGTTCATCTTCTGTGAGAATAGCAAGAGTAGCGTCGGATTTTTGCCCTATATGGTGTAATTGATATGATTTTCCTGTGGCGGGATCAATAGGCGGATAGCCTTTTTTCATTCGTTCAAGGTTAGTTACTGTTTTACCTGCAAGGTCGCTTGTAGCGTTTAAGTCAATATCTCTTACAAGTGCCAGTTTACCGCTGACCATGTGTGAGCGTAGTCCGGCATTTTTATAGATTGCGTACTCATCCATACTATGAAATTGCTTAATTACATCTAATGGATATTTAGACTGCTTTTGAATTGTAGCGGCTTCGTTCATAGTAAGACCATTGAGTGTAGCACCTTTTAAAGCAACAGCTTTGGTTGCACCGCCGGCAATAGCACCAGAAATAGCACCCCATTTAAAATCTTCACTTCCGGCAAGTGCTGCTGCTTTCAATGCCTCATTAAAATCACCTGTTTCAATTCCGGTAGTAATTCCGGCGGAAACTCCGCTTAAAATACCGGAAGACAGTGCCATAGCAGCCCCTGTTTTTGCTGACGTTGCAAATATCATACTTACGGCTGCCGGTGCACCTAAACCACCACTTACAACAGAAACAGTAACACAAAGCAATATGACACCGGAACCGATTAAAACATTCTTCAAAACTTTATCGTATGTATCGTCATACTCTTGAAATTCAGTTACTGCGGTCTGCCCGTTGTCACCAAGAGTAAAAACATAGCGTTTACCTTGAAAGCATTTGTCCAGTGATGATAATGTATATCCAAAATAAATATTTTCCTGAGAGTTATATTCGATTTCCTCTAAATATTCTTTTGAGATATATACAGCATCAACATTTTCAACAAAGTAATCTTCACTGTCAAGTTTATCCACTAATTCCGTATAAACTTCATCTTTCAGATAAGTTAAAAGGTTTTCGTCATTTAAACTTTTAAATTCAGGTACACTTTCATCTTTAATTTGCAAATCAGAAGATTGTTCCGGTGCAGATGATATTGATACGGTATCCGATGATGAATTAGATGTTGTTATTGTCTGTGATGAACAGCCTGTCAGCAAAGTGAGAACAAGTATTAAGGCAATAAGTCGTTTCATTTTTCTTTGCCCCCAATCTCAATTATATATATGTGGTTTCGTTGTGACTCTTTTTCTTTTTATAAATTATAATAATAATTATCACAGTGACAACGACTAAACAAATACCGAACAGAATAATGAGCAACAGTGGTGTAATATGTAATTCCTCTGTTGTATCACTTGTTGTATCGCTCTTGGATTCACCCAAATTTGATTTTTCAACGTCTGTAATGCTTTCTGTCTGAGATTCGGGAACGGATTCGGTGACAGGTTCGGATTTAACACTTTCTGGTAACTCTGTGTTTGGTGCAGGGATAAGTGTACCGTCTTCTGATATGGTTGCACCCATAGAAAGCTGTTGAGCTATATCCTGAATTTCAATACCTGTTGTGACATACGCTTTTAAAATGTCGTCAGTGCCAACATAGATTTTCTTAATTGTCTGCTGTCCGGTGTAATGATTGCTGACAGTGATAGTGTATATACCTTCATCGGTATATTTATCGCCATCCTTTGCAGGACGATTAAAGCGTATATCCTCTGTCAGACCGTTAGCACCTTCGTTCATCACTTCTTTTTTAATGTCTATGTCCAAATAGCGGGATTTTGCTAAATCGAGATAAAATCCGTTTTCTGTTATAGATGTGTTCGTCAATTCGTTTCCCGTAGTTACATCAAACGGATATACCATACAATTACCGTTACGGACAGAAAATCGGAAGTAGGTACGATAGTTGTAATATGACGGAAAAGGATCCCAACCAAAAAGATTGAAGTTGGTTTTTTTAATCTCATAGTCCAAAGCTACCTAATAATCACCTTCTTCAAGAAGCCTGACCTTTACATCAGCTTTCTTTTTTGCATGGGCGGCAAGATAGTCTTTGTAAATGATTGGATCGTCGGCGTGATTTTGGTAATCGGTATGACGAATTATCAGAGTTCCACGACCAAAGTCGGTTTTCTTTACATTAAAGTATTCATCATAACCATTTGTGTCATTACCTATAGCGAGTGTTTCATCACCGTTAAGCTTGTCTATATCCTGTTCCAAATTAAACCAGAGTGTTACCTTATCACCGACCGTTTTCAAAAAAACAGGGTTGCCATTATCGTCTTCGGTTACTCGTGTGTAATCGCTTAAAAAGAATTTACCAAGTGTCCAACCGAAATGCGGGTCGCTTTCAACTATCTTATTATTTTCTGAATATCCTGTATCATTACCTGCATTAACGGTGTTTCCAAGGTAGTATATTGTATCATCGGTTTCGGCTGCACAGACATTTACAGATGAAAAAATTACAGAAACAACAATAAATGATAGCAGTAAAATCTTTAAATTATATTTTTTTCTCATATCTTTTTACCCTATGCTGTTTTATTATTCTTTATTTTCTGTTTTTACATTCATTTTCGAGTATTTTTCAACAAGCTCCTGCATAAGAAGATAAATATTCTCAGCGGAATTGCCCTTTGAAAATGTCTTTATTGCCTGTTTCATATTTTCAAGCTCACTTTTGTCAGTAAGCAGCCGTGTTATTGTCTGAGTACAGGTTTTGTCCTTTTCAAGACGAACAGCCATATTGTTCCGCACAAGAAAATCTGCGTTCTGTTCCTCCTGACCCGGAATAGCCTTGAAAATACCCATAGGCAAATCGGACGCAATAGCCTCGCTTACGGTAAGACCGCCGGGCTTTGTGACAATCATATCAGCCATATGCATATATTTTTCGACTTCATTGGTGTAATAAAGCAGTCTTGTCGGTTTTGACGGTTTCATATGCTTTGACGCATAGGAGGTTGATTTTGTCTTTTGTTCGCTTTTAAGCTGTACAAGAGTGTTGTTGAGTGTGATTTTGCTGAGATAGCGGTCAAATGTTTCATACAGCTTTTCGTTTTTTCCCGTTATTACGATAATCTGAAAATCACACGGCGACTTTACGATTTTGTGGTAAATTTTAAGTACATCAGTAACGCCAAAGCTGCCTGCCATAATCAATATTGTCGGAATTGACGGGTCAAGCCCCTCGCTCTCAAAGGCTTTTTCACGGTCAACAGGCTCCAAAAATGAAGTTTTTACCGGTATGCCGTAAGGGTAGAGCTTTACACGGTCAACGCCTCGTTCAAGCATCTGGTCAACCATTTCACGGCTTGAAAGAATAAAGGCGTCAACACCGTCGCTGATGTATGTTTTGTGAACGGCAAAATCGGTAATAATACTGATTATCGGTATGTTTATTTCTCCTGCATTTTTAAGAGAGGTGACCATTTCTGTAGCGAAAGAGTGCGTTGCAATAATGATGTCGGGCTTAAAGTCATCAACAAGCGGAAAAAGCCTTTTTCGGAGCTGGTTTGTGGCGATATTTACCGTCTTGTTTATAGCCGTGTCCTTGTCTGAAACTCTGTAAACAGTGCCGTACATTTTGGGCGTTTTTGTTGCCATATATACATAGCCTTCCGTTACAGCCTTGTTTAAAAAAGGACTTACATATTGAAGTGTATCTGAAATCATAATCACAGAGTCGGGACTCTGTGAAAGAATATATTCCTTTAAAGCATTTGCGGCTCTCATATGACCGCCGCCCGTTGTAGCCGAGAGAATAAGAACTCTCATAAAACCATCCTTTCGTTTTTATTTTCTGTGATTATTATACTTGATTTTAAAAAATTTTTCAACAAAAAGCAAAATAATCCATTAAAAATATATTGATAATGCAAGTGTTACACGAAAATAACAAAATAAGAAATATAAAGGATACATCTTTGTTATATTTTTTGCTCTAAATTAAGAAAATGTTACTTTACTTTTGATATGATTTTGTTGTATTATTATAAATGATACATTATGTTGTTAATATACCTGCGGAGGTTAATGCGTATGGATAATAATAAAAACGATATGACACGTTCAAACGGCATTAAGACTGAAAGCGAAGACGAAGTTGTATTTGCAGGAAACGCAAAATTATCTTCCGAAAAAAATAAAGAGGATAATACTGTGGCTTTTGTGTCTGCAAATTCTAAAACAAGCACGAAAAAGTCAGATTCGTCAGGCAACAAATCAATAAACGAAACCAAAACGGCTGACGACAAAACTCAGGTTTTTAATTTGTCGGACAAAGCACCGAAAGCTCAGAATAACTCCGCTGATGACGGTGTTGTTTTTGCAAGTGTTGACAAAAACACTCCAAAGTATGCCGTTGCAAAACAAAAAAAGAAATTTCCCGTTGTTCCTGTTGTAATCACAACAGCGGCTGTTCTTTGTGTCGGTGCAGTCGGGGTAGTGCTGGCCTTTGGTATGAACAAAGACACCGTTCCCGCAGCAACAACCGAAAGCTCACACTTGACGGTTCCGTCAGTGCCAAATGAAAGCAGCAGGGGCAGTGAGTCGGCACTTTCGTCATTGCCGCAGGAATCCGCCGACATCAAAGAAATTGATACAACAGATATTCTTTTCGGCAAGGGTGTAACCGTTGAGGGAGTTGACCTTTCGGGTAAATCGCTCAGCGATTCCTACGAAATGATGCAGGACACACTCCAAAATATTCGTGATAATATCAATATTTCAATATCCTGTGACGGAAAAAGCTTTACGCTTACTCAGGACGATTTTTCGTTTGATACAAATGTCGCAGATGTTCTTGTTCAGGCATATCATTACAGCCGTGGCGAGCTTGATTCGCCTACCGTACAGACAACAAGCGATAACGGCTCAACAGATTTCAAAATAACATCTGTTATCAATAATTCTTCAATCAAAAAGGCTGTCAAAAAGGCGGCAAAGCAGTTTAATATTGACCCTGTAAACGCTCACGTTGTAAAATTTGACCCTACCGCCGTTGAAAAATTCACTTATGCGGACGGTTCAAACGGATACCTTGTTGACCAGAATATTCTCGAAAGCAAAATTACAGATATACTTTCAAGGGAACAGAAAACAGGTGCATTTTCAGTTGAAACAACCGAAACGCCCTATACGGTGACGCTTGCCGATATTAAGGCGAATACAAAGCTTATTGCTTCTCACGAAACAACAGCAAATAACGTATGGGCTTCAAACTATAATATGACTCTTGCGATAAAATCGGCAAACGGTACAGAGGTTAAACCGGGTGAAACCTTCTCGTTCAACGGAATGACAGGCGACACCACCAACGGTTCGCTCGGATATGTTCCGTCAACCGCAATCGTAAACGGCAGATATGAACAGCAGTACGGCGGCGGTATATGTCAGGCTTCAACCACACTTTATATATGTGCATTAAAAGCCGATATGGAGGTTGTCGAAAGACACGCTCACCAGTTTCCGTCATCTTACGCCGACAGAGGACTTGACGCAACCGTTGACTACGGAAACCTTGATATGAAATTCAAAAACCCCGGCAAATATTCGCTCTATATCGCTACATATGTATATGACTCCAACGGTGACGGCTGTGACGAGCTTATGGTTGAAATGTACGGCTCACCTTTGAAGGATTATGATGAAATTGTTCCTGTGGGTTGGGTTACATCAGCCGGCTCATCGTCTTATTCTGCAAGGGGAGCAAAGGTTTATTTCAAGGACGGCAAGGAAGTAAAGCGTGAGTATCTCCCTGCGGGTTCATACGACTATAAATATGATACTTATGATTCGGCACTGGCAAGGATACCGAGCGACCCGTCATTCGGCCCTAAGGACGTAAGCCCGACAATGCAGACACCGACAATATATTCACCCGGAGGAAACGGCAGCAGTGCCCCTGCACCTTACGGAACAAGAGGTAATGTCGTAGTCAATACGCCGGAAACGACAAACACTTCAAATCCGTCGGATACAACAAATACACAGGATGCAACAAATACACAGGATGCAACAAATACACAGGATACAACAAATTTGCAGGATACAACAAATACACAGGATATAACAAACACAGCAGACGACACACAGACAACAACAAGTTCACAAGTACAAAACTGAATACAAGAATAACAAAAAGCACTTTCGGCTCAATAAAACCGAAAGTGCTTTATTTTTAAGATTGAATTTTCTGAATGAAAACTTATGTACGGGTGCTTTAACTGCCGTAAAAACGCAATCAATAATAAGGATAAGACGATGAAACTCCGCTGTAACAAGCTGCACAGCCGCCAATCGAAAAACAGGCAATAATAGTAATAATTGCTATTCCGCAGGAAACTATACCGCATATAAGACCTGCTGTTGCCATTCCGTTTCTGGGCAGTCCTGCCTCCTGACTTTTGTTGGCGGATACAACCGAAAATACAATGCTGAGTATTGCAAGAATAAGACCGATACCGTACGGAAGAACACAGCCGAGAATACCAAGAACAAGAGAGGCTGTTGCCATACCCTTACCGGGGTCAAAGGGTGCATTCGGGTAGCCGTTGGGCTGATTGTAGTTGTAGTTAGGCTGATTGTAGCCGTTCGGTTGGTTATAATTTTGCTGATTGTAATTGTTAGGTTGATTGTAATTTTGCTGATTATAATTGTTAGGTTGGTTGTAATTGTTTGGCTGCTTGTATTCGTTGAGCTGGTCGTAATTGTTTGGTTGATTATAGTTATTTGGCTGAGTAGTGTTCGGATTGTTGTAAGAGCCGTTTTGCGGATGCTGAGAGTTATAGTTATTGCCGTTGTTATTATTGTCCATTGTTTATTCCTCCTCTGAACATACAAAATATTCATTATATAATAATGCTATCACATAATATAGCAAGTGTCAATAAATAAATGAACATATTCCTGTTTTTCATGATTATCGTTAATGTATAAATTTTCAGGTAAAAATTCAGTATATAGTAATAGAGTAATTTTTTTCTGACAAAATGCAATATATAATTGACATTACGTAAAATATATGTTACTATATGGTTACAGGAGGTGCAGAATGAAAAATCTGAAAATTAAGATTGCCCGACTTGAACACGGTATGAACCAGAATGACCTTGCAAAAATTGTAGGCGTTACAAGGCAGACAATAGGATTGATTGAGTCGGGCGAGTACAACCCGTCATTAAAGCTGTGTATTGCAATATGCAAGGCACTTGACAAAACACTTGATGAACTTTTTTGGGAGGATAACAACAATGACTAAGAATAATGAAAATTTTGACGAACGCCAGCAGATTGAAAGAGGAAAGGCTTTTCAATGGGCTTTTATAACATCATTTATATTGTTGGCACTGTTTTGTATAATTGAGAACACATTTGAAATATGTAAATTCAGTACATTTTTTATATTTATAACAACATTCTGGATTTCTTTTTCTGTATTCGGCACAAAAGTAATTTTAAATGACGCATTTTACGGCATAAAAGAAAAAACCTCCCGAGTGATTTTTATAATATTCGGAATAGTGGGATTCTTTATGCTTGTTGTTGATGTTATTGAAATACTGAACGGTGAATCCTTAGTAACAGGTAATCAATTAAATGACATTGTTGCAATGATGATAGAAAGCGTTGCAATGATTGAAATGTTCATAGTATCAGAAGTAAAACGCATAAAAGACAAAAAACTTGCAGAAGAATAAATATAAGCATTACCTCATAAACTGAGAAAATACGGTTTGTGGGGTATTTTTCTACGATAAAGTGACGGTTGAATTATCGGACAAATTAAGCTATAATTGATAAAAAAACAGACAGGAACTGATAATATGAAATATACAACCTTGCTTATGGACGCAGACGATACTATTTTTGATTTTCCGCAATGCGAATATAACGCCCTCAAAAATTCATTTACAAAAAACGGCTTTGACTTCACTCAGACATTATATGAAAAATTCAGCGAAATAAACGACAGCCTGTGGAAAAAATTTGAAAAAGGCGAGATAAAGCGTTCAGAACTGAGAGTTGAGCGTTTTAAGCTGACCTGTGAATGTTTTGATATGTGCAGTGATATTACAAAAATTACCGAGCTTGCCGACACCTATGTAAACGAACTCTCACAACAGGCAATACTCATTGACGGTGCTTATGACGCACTCGAAAAAATCAGCCGTATATGCGATATTTATATAATCACTAACGGACTCAGCGTTGTACAGCGTGGAAGATTCGGCAAAAGTCCCGTTACGGAATTTTTAAAGGATATATTCATTTCTGACGAAACAGGCGTTCAAAAACCGCAAAAGGAATTTTTTGACATTGTCTTTGAAAAAATACCCGAAAAGGATAAATCAAAAATACTTGTTGTCGGGGATTCTCTGACATCTGATATGCAGGGAGGAAAAAATGCAGGACTTGATACCTGTGTGTATGACCCGAAAAATAAAATTTCAATGCCGAATGATTTATGCGACTACAAAATTACATCTCTTATTGATGTATGCAATATAATAAAGGGGAATGAGCTTTGAAATTTGTTGTTGAAAACGATTGTGACGGAATAACGGTTCAGAATTTTCTGAGAAA
>JBJEOP010000158.1:0-25868 GCA_051880775.1 Acutalibacteraceae bacterium | reverse complement strand
ACTTCCTTGCAAAGCTCTGGTGGCTGTTTGCAGGTATCTGTCTTGCGTTGACGGTAGCCGTATTTTTCATCTGAATACAGGTCAGCGGCACGGACGATGTCGGCTGGATAAGACTTCCCGGCGGTATGACATTTCAGCCGTCAGAGCTTACAAAAATCTGTTTTATACTGACTTTTTCAAAGCACCTTGCGTACCTTACCGAAATAAACAGGCTGCACAGCTTTATCGGCGTACTGTCGCTTGTTGTACACGCAGCAATACCAATCGGACTTATACATTTACAGGGTGATGACGGTGCGGCTCTGGTGTTTGCATTTATGTTCGTTATTATGACATTTGTTGCCGGAGTTCAGCTGAGATATTTTATTATTCTGCTTTCAGCCGTAATATGTGCTGTTCCTTTTATATGGACAAAGGTAATGAATGACGACCAAAAGAACCGTTTGCTTGTGTTGTTCGGGACGGACGACACGAACTTTCAGACATACGGCTGGCAGCAGTATCAGGGCAAGGTTTCAATAGCCTCGGGCGGATTTCTCGGCAAAGGCTATTATAATGGCCCCCGTGTTGAAAAAGATATGGTGCCTTATCAGGAAAACGACTTTATATTTACCGTTGCCGGTGAGGAACTCGGATTTATCGGCTGTATTGCAATTCTTTTGCTGTTTGTTCTTTTGCTGTTAAAGGTACTTCGCACATCATCACAGGCTTGTAACCCTCTGGGCAGAAATATCTGCATAGGATTTTTTGCCTTAATCGGTGTTCAGGTTATAATAAATTTAGGAATGGTACTCGGACTTTTGCCTGTTGTCGGAATTACACTTCCGTTTTTCAGCTCAGGCGGTTCGTCCGTTGCCTGTCTTTATCTTGGTATCGGGCTTGTACAAAGCGTTTATATGCACCCAACGGACTCCGAGGACAAACCCGTAAAGGTCGAAATCTCCAAAACCATTCAGGGCAGCATATTCGCACCATAAATAAGTTAGGAGTTAGGAGTTAGGAGTTATGTGAACGGTCAGTTTATATGCTGACACATAATTTCCATAAAAAGTCAAATAAATATGTCCGTGACTGAAAATGTCACGGACATTGTTTTTTGTAATAAATAAATTCAGCGAACACAGTTGCGGTCATAATAATTACGCATTACGAATTACGCATTACGCATTAAATAAGTATTCCGTTGCAGTGGTCGATTTCGTGCTGAATGATTTGAGCAGTAAAATCCGTGTAGGTGTTTTTCTGCTTTTTGAAATTGATGTCGTAGTATTCGACTTCAACCGACTGCCAGCGGCTTGTTTTTCTTGTACCTATATGCGAAAGACAGCCCTCCTCTGTTTCGTAGCTCTGCTGAGAATGGCTTGTTATGACGGGATTTATCATAACAACAGGTATTACGCCTATTTGTACGGCAATTATTCTTTTGCGGACACCTATCATATTTGCGGCAAGTCCGACGCATATTCCGGAATTTGCACGGAGTGTGTCGAGCAAATCTCGTGCTGTCTGTATGTCTGCCCTGCTTGCCGGCTGTGATTTCTGCATTAAGAACATTGTATCTTTTACTATATTTTTTACCATAATATTTTGTCGCTCCTGTTATTCAAAGATATTTAATACCGTTTAAAATTATTTAAAAATTTTCACAGGTATAAATTTTACTCCTGCAACATAAAAGCCGTTACAGAGCATTTATAGGGGTTTTGTTTCAACACTTGCAATAAGTTATTATTTATATAAGAAAACCGCCTGTTCAAAGGAGATTGTTAGTGATCTATTTCAGACCAGTCGGTATATTTTTTGTTTTCTTCCATTGATATTTTTTCGACTTCATTTCGGTCTTGTTGAGATTTTCCGGAATCTTCATAATTGCCGTCAAAATAACAGTTAAAATCAACCTTTTCGTATTTCATGTTCGTTCACTCCGTTTCTGATGATACTGTTTTTTCATATTAACTTATCCCCTGATAATTTGATATTCTATTCCAATCAAACTAAACATTTCACCGTATTATCTATTAAATAATTTAAAAAATATGTATAATCCTTTAAAATCCACAAAAACTAATAATATTATAACAAACTAACCGTACGCACAATAACTCCTAACTCCTCACTCCTAACTCCTAACTGAATAAAGGTTTTGATTGTATGACGCTGATACCTTGTGATGAAAACTGCATATATCAATCCGACGGATACTGTCAGCTTGAAACAATTTCGATTGTTACGGACTGCACCCAAAGCGGCTGTGTACACAAAATAACCGCCAGAACTCAAGCGGAAAAAGTCAGTGAAGAAGAACATTCACCGCATCTCTGATTGTACGCACACCTACAATTTCAATGTCGGTATCGGACGGAATTATCAAGCCTTTAAGATTGTGGTACGGGATAATGCATTTTTTAAAGCCGAGTCTTGCGGATTCGGTTACACGCTGTGCGGCGTGGTTTACTGCACGAATTTCGCCTGTAAGTCCTATTTCACCGAATGCAAGAAGATTTTCGGGAACAGTAATATCTTTAAGACTGCTCACAAGTGCTATTGCAACAGCAAGGTCGGTTGCAGGTTCGTCAAGACGCAAGCCGCCTACGACATTTATATATGCGTCAAGATTTGAAAAGAAATATCCGCAGCGTTTTTCAAGAACGGCAAGAAGCATTGACATTCTGTTGTAGTCAAAGCCTGTTGACATACGACGTGGATTGCCGAAGCCTGAATTTGTAACCAAGCCCTGTATTTCCGCAAGTATCGGTCGGCTGCCCTCCATAGGACAGGCAACGCACGTTCCCGAAACATTTTTCGGACGACCCGAAAGCAGCATAAGCGACGGATTTTCAACCTCGGAAAGTCCCGTATCGTTCATCTGAAATACGCCTATTTCGTTTGTTGAGCCGTATCTGTTTTTTGCGGCACGAATGATACGGTACGACATCTGCTTGTCGCCCTCAAAGTACAGCACCGCATCTACTATATGTTCAAGCACCTTTGGACCCGCTATCGCACCGTCTTTGTTGACGTGTCCGACAATTATGCACGGAATGTCCAGTGCTTTTGAAGTTCTCATAAGGATATTTGTACATTCCCTGACCTGTGTTACACTGCCCGGTGATGAGTTTAGCTCCTTGAAATTCATTGTCTGAATTGAGTCTATCATAACAATGTCGGGTTTTTCGCTCTGAATTTGATTTGCGACAATTTCAACATCGGTTTCGGTCATAATGTAAAGTGAGTCGCAGTCAACATTGAGTCTTGACGCTCTGAGCTTTATCTGACGCTTTGACTCCTCGCCTGATATATACAGTATTTTAAGTGTTTTTCCTAAATGTCTGCAAATCTGCAAAAGTATTGTCGATTTACCTATGCCGGGGTCGCCGCCGAGAAGTACCAGCGAGCCCTTTACAATACCGCCGCCGAGAACACGGTCAAGCTCCTTTGAGCCTGTGTGATAACGCTGCTCATCTTCGGTTGAAATCTGAGTTATCGGCACGGGAACGGACGCAGCCGTCTGACGCTGTGACGGTGCAACATAGCCTGCTTTCGGAGCTTCCCTTATTTCTTCGCTGAGTGTATTCCATTCGCCGCAGCCGGGGCATTTTCCGTACCATTTGGCACTTTCAAAGCCGCACTGTGAGCATACATAAAGACTTTTTATTTTTGACGGCATATTTACTCTCCTTTTTGTATGATTGTGAAATTTTCAATTTTTCTGCTTTTGATAATTCAAAAATCCGCAGTAAACTGCAAAAGCCATTTTTTTACGGTAATTTTCGTCCGAAAGCTTTTGTGCCTCGTCGGGATTTGAAAGAAATCCGCATTCAACAATAACCGCAGGCACTGTCGCCTTGTTGAGAATATATATCGTTTTGTCGGCAGGTTTAAACTCACGCTTGTTTTCAGGCTGTAAAAGTCCCGTTACGGACTGACGGATTGATTCTGCAAGAAGCTGACTTTCGGGATTATTCTTTGAATAAAACATCTGTGCACCGTAATATTTGCTCTGTTCAAATTTATTCTGATGAATACTTATAAGAATATTGTTCGCACTGCCGTTGATTATCGAAAGACGGTTATGAAGGTCGGATACCTTTTTTTCGCTTATTGTGGCGGCTGAATTGTCATAAATTGAAATATCGCTGTCACGGGTCATAACAACGGTATATCCCGACGATACAAGAAAATCACGCAGTTTAAGCGCAATATCAAGGTTCACATCTTTTTCGAGAACTCCGTTTGCAACGGCACCGCTGTCCTCTCCGCCGTGTCCTGCGTCAATAATGATAACTGATGACGGCTTTGATGCGGCTGTCTGTATCGGCTCGTGACTTCCGCCAAAAGCCGTATAAAGCAATCCGCTAAAAAGAAACACACACAATATTGCGGACGAATAACAGATGTACACCTTTAATTTTTCCACACAATCACCCCGTTAATCTATATGATAATTCATAATTCATAATTCATAATTATTATGACCGCCGCTGTGTTGGCTGAATTTATCAATAAAGTTAAGCGATTGTTGAGGAAAAACTGTTGTAAAACGGAAAATTAACAGAAAAAGCGGCCATATGACCGCTTAATTCTTATTATAATATTTATGATGTACGATTTTTGGGACATATAAATGCTGTTTTGAATTTTGGGTTTCAGCTGAGTTTTAATCTTTTTTTATATCATTTGTGTCTAAATTTTCGGGATAGTTTATGACAGGAGCATTGCCCTCAGAAATGAGGTTATCCGTTTCATCAAACGGAAGTGAATTCTGAATATAAAAATCTTCTTTGATCTTCATCAGCCTGTTCATATTTTTACATAAACGCTGATAAATATTTTCGAGCCTGTCATCAATGGTGAATGTGCCGATTTTGATGTCACGGCGAAGAAATGTTATATCATCTCTGAAAAGGTTAATTTCCTTTGCAATATCGTCAATCAGGGTTACAGTATCCAATGCCTTTTCCTGTGCCTCGTCGATAACGGTATGTGCCTTGACTTCGGCGTTCATTTTGATTTTAACAACACTTTCCTGCAAGTCATCATAGCGTTTTGCCTTTATTATAAGCGAATCGTACTTTTCCTGCAATTCACGCTTTTCCTGCAAGCGAAGTTCAAGCTCCTTCTGATAAGCCTCGACATCGTTTTCTCGCTGGCTCATTGTTTCGGCAAGCCTTAACTGAGTATCCTGCAAGGACTTATACAGTGCGTTTCTTGCCGCCGTCATTTCGATAAGTGCAATATTGCTGTCGGTAGCTTTACGCTCTGCCTCTTCAAGTTTTTTCTTCAAAAACTCTATGTGTTCCTCCGGTGTAAGTTTAGTATCTTTTATGTTTGGTACATCTGTATTCTCTATTGTTTTTTCTGACATTTTTTTGCACCCCCTTAATTATTCTGTTTTCATTATAGCAGTTTTTTTATGCAAAAGCAACAACAAGTTAAGAGTAGAGAGTGGAGAGTGAAGTATTTAGAGTGAGCGAAGGCATACCGCTCACAAATTTGTCACGGGCAATTTTATTTATGTAGCACTTTGTAGCACTTTGTAGCACTTCTGAAAAAGAAGTGCTACACGAAAAAGTCAGTGTTTATGCGGCTTTCAGCGATTTTGTAGCACTTCTTGCGTTTTTTGAGTATTTCTTTATATAATAAAATTATTATTATTTTTTTCTTGTATAAGAAATTATAAAGAAGTGCTACATATTTAAGTATATTCTTTAAAAAACTCAGTATTTATGCGGCTTTTGAGCATTTTAGACGCTAAAAGAAGTGCTACATATTCTTAAAGAAGTGCTACAAATCAGCAAAGAAGTGCTACAAATCGGCAAAGAAGTGCTACAAATTTTTAAAGAAGTGCTACACGGAGTAGCTTAATCCCAACACAAACTAATACCAACGCACATAATGGCGGTCACATTAACTCAACTCTCCACTCTAATTCCGTCTTTTGAAGTTTTTTTCGAGTTCGTATTTGCTTATAAGGAAATATATCGGTCTGCCGTGTGGACAGTATCTGACTTCGGGATTTTTTTCAAGAGTGAGGACAAGGTCGATAAGCTCCTGTGGGTGACTTATGTTTCCGGCCTTGACTGCGGCACGGCAAGCCGTATTCTGATAAATCCACTCCATTTTTTCGGAAATAACAATCTTTTTGTGCTTTTGAAGATAATCGCTAACCTCAGTAAAACTATCGGCTATGTCGCTGTTTTCAAGAATAGTCGGCACTGCCCTTATAAGCACCGTACTGTTGCCGAAATAATCAACATCAAAACCGGTCTGTAACAGCAAATCTTTGTTTTCAAGCACCGTTTCACACTCGTTTTTGTCAAGAGTTACCGCAACAGGCTCCAAAAGCATCTGAGGGTGAGAATCGGTGTTCTGTTTTTTCAGCTTTTCGTAAATAAGTCTTTCGTGGGCGGCGTGTTTGTCGATGAACATAAGGTCGTTTTCGCCGTATTCAAGAATAATGTATGTTGAAAACGCCTCTCCTATATATCTTATCGGAATATCACGCTGATTTTCTTCAACTATACTTACACTTGGGGTTTGCTCTGACGGCGAATTTTCGATTGGTTCTGATGTGATATTATCTTGCAACAGAGGTTCTGTGGTGTCGGGTTGTTCGGAATTG
Source organism: Acutalibacteraceae bacterium (assembly GCA_051880775.1). GTDB lineage: Bacteria > Bacillota > Clostridia > Oscillospirales > Acutalibacteraceae > UBA1213. The sequence continues at coordinate 19,246 of JBJEOP010000158.1, read as the reverse complement.
TCTGCGGCTCTGAGTTCCTCGTGGTTTTCAGTGTTTGAAAAAACTTGATTGATATTGTTTGTTGCTTGTGGGGTATTTATTCCGTGGTTTATCGGAATGATATTTTCACACTTTGGCTGAGAACAGATTTTTTCGCTTTGTTCCTTGCGGTATTCGGCAAGGTTTATTTTACGCACCATTGACGGGTCATAGCTTTTTACTGCAACAGGGTCGGACACAACGGTGCCTTGGTAGTTTGATGATTCAGGCACATAAATTTCAGGCTCGTTGTCGGGAATATCAGTCTTTTGCTTTCCGTAGGAAAAGCCAAGCTGTGTTCCCTTGTCGGCAACGGGTGCAAGAACCTTTGGATTTGTCGGGACAAAATCTCTCGGCTGTATTGCCTGATTGCGTGTGTCGTATTCAAGAAGTGCGGATTTAACGGCGTGATAAACGCAGTCATAAACAGGTCGTTCATTCGTAAAGCGTACTTCAAGCTTTGCAGGGTGAACATTGACATCAAGAGTTGAACAGTTCATCTCCATACTGATTACGCAGGCAGGGAATTTTCCTGTCATAATTGAACCCTTGTACGCCTGTTCAAGTGCCGCCATAGCGGTCTTTGTGCGTACATATCTGCCGTTTATGAAAAACATCTGAAAGGTACGGTTAGCCCGTGCAGAAACAGGCTTTGAAATATATCCGACGAGTTTAATGCCGCTGTACTCGTATGAAACAGGAATAAGCGATGATGTAAATTCCTTGCCGAAAACCTGAAATACGGTGTTTTTGAGGTTATTGTCGCCCGATGTTTTGAAAATACGCTTTCCGTCACGGATAAACGTAAAGCTGATTTCGGGGTGTGAAAGTGCAATTCTGTCAAGAAGATTTGCGATACTGTTTGATTCGGAAACATCTTTTTTGAGGAATTTCATTCTTGCGGGAACATTATAGAACAAGTCCCTTACAATAAATGTTGTACCCTGTGGACAGCCGACAACATCAAACGATACCTCTTCGCCGCCGTCAAGACAGTAAAGTGTGCCGTCGGTTTCGTTTATATTTTTGGTCATCAGCTCAACCTTTGACACAGCACAGATTGACGCCAACGCCTCACCACGAAAGCCGAGTGTTGAAATGCTGTCGAGGTCTTCCTGATTTAAAATCTTGCTTGTTGCGTGACGGAGAAATGCGTTTTTTACATCGTCACGCTGTATTCCGTTTCCGTCGTCGGTAACACGCATAAATGTAATTCCGCCGTTTTTGATTTCAACGGTTATCGCCTTTGCGTGAGCGTCTATTGAATTTTCAACAAGCTCCTTTATAACCGACGCAGGACGCTCTATAACCTCGCCCGCTGCAATAAGCTCGGCAACCTGTTTTGAAAGTACATTTATTGCTCCCATTGAAATTACCTCTCATAAATTGAATCAGAAAAACATAAACAAAATTTCATCTGAACCGCTCCGTGCGTCAAATTCAGCACTAAGCCTGAAATGAATTGACAAATAGTGAATACGGTTTTTTCGCAGCCACTTTCTGTGCAAGGTATATCTGTCTTTGCAATTATTATAGTCACCATTGATTTGTTCCTTGACCGCTATCAGTGTTATACTGCTTATAATTCCTTTTGTATCAAAAAAAGCCATTGTTCCGAACAATACACCCCTACATTCCATAGGCTCGTGGCTTGTTAAAGAAACACCAACCCCGTCAAAATTAACAACCTTAAACTTTTTTAAATCTTCACAAGGAATATCATTCAATTTCATTTTATAATGAAAATTAACTCCCCCGATATTTATATTCATAAACTTTTTTCACCAGCTCGTTAAGGTTTATTTAAAGCAGTTTTATAAGTTCAAAAAGTATATTCATTGACTCCATTGGTGTGACGGAATTTATGTCTATTGATTTAAGCCGCTTTGTAATCGGCGTTTCTTCGGGTATAAGCGTTAATTGGTCGGTTTGTTCGGGTTGTGGTTTCTTTTTGACTTTTGGCTTGCCGTTTTCGCCTTCAAGTTCTTTGAGAATTTTCTTTGCCCTTGTGATTACGCTGTCGGGAAGTCCGGCAAGCTTTGCAACCTCTACACCGTAGCTTTCGTCAGCCGCTCCCGGAATTATCCGTCTTAAAAATGTTATATCGTCATCACGCTTTATTACGGCTATGTTGTAGTTTTTTACGCCCTTTATCGTGTTTTCAAGAACCGTAAGTTCGTGATAATGCGTTGCAAAAAGCGTCTTTGCACCAAGTTTCTTTTTGTCGGCAACGTATTCAAGCACGGCACGGGCAATACTCATTCCGTCAAAGGTTGATGTTCCTCTGCCGATTTCGTCAAGAATCAAAAGGCTGTTTTTTGTTGCGTTTTTGAGGATATATGCAACCTCGTTCATCTCTACCATAAAGGTTGACTGACCTGTTGAAAGGTCGTCTGAGGCACCTATTCTTGTAAAAATGCTGTCAACGATTGAAATTTCCGCCTTTTTTGCCGGAACAAACGAGCCTATCTGTGCCATAAGCACAATAAGTGCCGTCTGTCGCATATATGTTGATTTACCTGCCATATTTGGTCCTGTGATGATTGCAACACGGTTTTCGTCGGTATCAAGACAAACATCATTCGGCACAAAGCGTGATGTATCGTTCACGATTTTTTCGACGACGGGGTGACGGCTTTCGGTAAGTCTTATGCCGCCGTCATCGGTTATTGCGGGACAGCAGTAATTGTTGTCAAATGCCGTCTGTGCAAGCGAGGCTATAACATCAAGTGTTGCAACGGCTGATGCACTCTTTGTAATTCTTTCGAGAGAGTCCGAAACAACACCCCGTACAGTCTGGAAAATCTCATATTCAAGCTCATAGGAACGGTCTTTTGCACCAAGAATACGCTTTTCGACATCTTTGAGTTCCTGTGTGATGTATCGTTCACAATTAGTCAAGGTCTGCTTTCTGATATAGTCCGCAGGCACAAGATTTTTGTAAGAGTTTGACACCTCTATGTAATATCCGAAAACCCTGTTATAGCCTACTTTGAGTTTCGGAACAGAGGTTTTTTCACGCTCACGGGCTTCTATCTGTGCCATAAGCTCCGAGCTGTTTGTCATATCGTAACGCAGTTCGTCAAGCTCGGTATTGTAGCCGTCACGAATCATTCCGCCCTCACGCACGGAAAACGGCGGTTCATCATTTATTGCCTCGTCAATAAGCTGTGAAATATCATCAAGCGTATCAATATCGTTATACATTTCTTTAAGCAGACTGCTTTTGGCTTTTGAAACGCTTTTTTTGATTGAGGGAAGTTTTTTGAGTGCTGAACACATTGAACGCAGTTCACGGGCATTTGCCGAGCCGTAAACAATCCTTGTCATAACTCGCTGTATATCAAACACTCCGACAAGACTGTCACGCAGTTCATAACGCATCTGCACATCGTCAAAAAGCTCCGAAACGGCATTCTGACGCTTTATTATCTTTGCCATATTTACAAGCGGCTTTTCGATATAGCTTTTCATAAGCCGCTTGCCCATCGCGGTTTTTGTCCGGTCAAGCACGGCAAGAAGTGTTGCGGATTTGTTTTTGCTGTTCAGCGGTTCAACGAGTTCAAGGTTTCGCCTTGTGTTGAAATCAAGGTGCATATACTGTTCTTCACTGTACAAATCAATGTGAGATATACGCTCCAAGCCTGTTTTCTGAGTTTTGTACAGATACATCAGCAAGGCACCGAGTGATGACACGGTCTGATTGCAGTTGTTGAGTTTTAGCTCACTGAGATTTTCAACACCGAAATGTTCAAGTATTGTCATTTTGCCGTCTGAATATGAAAAGTCCTCGTCAGTCAGCATATTTACACACGCAGACAGCTTGTCCTTGATGAACGGTGCAAGGGTCTTGAAATTTACAGCGTCACCGCCGATAAGAATTTCCCTTGGGTTGAATTTGAGAAGTTCATCTTTTACGGCGTTTTCCTGATTTTCGCTGTCGAGCAAAGTCGCATAAAGTTCACCTGTCGAAATATCACAGAATGAAATTCCCGTTTTATTTTTCTGAGTAAAAAGCGAGCAGATAAAGTTATTGCTGCTTTCGTCGAGCATACTCGACTCCATAACCGTACCGGGCGTTACAACCCTGATGATATCACGCTTTACAAGACCTTTGGCTTTTGACGGGTCTTCAAGCTGTTCGCATATTGCGACTTTGTAGCCTTTTGCGACAAGCCGAGCCATATATGTTTCATAGCTGTGAAAAGGAACGCCGCACATCGGTGCACGTTCCTCCTGTCCGCAGTCTTTTCCTGTAAGCGTCAGTTCAAGCTCCTTTGACGCAAGCTTTGCATCATCAAAGAACATTTCGTAAAAATCGCCTACTCTGAAAAAAACTATTGCGTCTTTATTTTTTTCTTTCACGCTCAAATACTGCTGCATTAACGGTGAAAGCTCTGCCATCAATTTTCACTCCCCATGCGGCAAGCTGCCGCACCCAAATTGCGTTCATACTTTATTGTTACAGTTAAGTCATTGTCCGCAAAATCAGTCTATGTCATAACTTCAAATAATAACTTAATATCAACACAAACTAATTTCAACGCAACAAACCAACGGTTCACACAACAACTCCTAACTCCTAACTCCTAACTCCTAACTCCTAACTGTATCAGTGGCAGCCTCCGCAGGTTGAACAGCTGCCCGAGCAGGACGGTGTATAGTCGGCGGTTTCGGGGTCTTCGCCCTCTGATGACTTCTGAATAATTGCACTTACTCTTGCGAGGATTGTGTCAACTGCCTCTTTTGAGTCGTTGTAGTTAATCATATTTTCGTTGGTCATTATTTTTGCGTAAACGGAACGCAGCTCCTGATTGAACTGCTGGAGTTTTTCTTCACTTCTGTTTTCCTTTGAGGCTTCGTTGTTGATTGCCATTCTTTTGAGGTTAAATTCGCCTATCAAATCCTGCAATTCTTTGTCTTCATCTGTTGCCTGTTTTGCAAGCTGAAATTTGATGTAGTTTTCGTCCTGCTGTAATTTTCTGCCTATTTCTCTTGCAAGGTCAATAATATCCATATCTTTTGTATCCATTTTTGTTTTCTCCTTTAAGTAAATAAATTTTTATATCTTACAGTTTTTTGCCACGCAGTATCCAGTTGCGTGCCTGTGTGACTTCGACATCACAGAATGTTCCGATAAGGTCTTTTGAGCCGTCAAACTCAACAATGATATTATTTGCCGTTCTGGACGAAAGCATACCGTTCTTTGCCTCTTCTTCAACAAGAACACGATATTTTTTGCCTACCATTGAAGCACAGCGTTTTGCGGCTATTTCTTCCTGAACTCTGAGAAGTTCGGACATCCATTTTGCCTTTTCTTCATACGGTATCGGGTCATCTTTTTTTGCCGCAGGTGTGCCGACACGGGGCGAATAAATGAATGTGAACAAAGAAGTAAATTCAACCTTTCTTATAAGGTCGAGCGTCTGCTGAAAATCCTCGTAGGTTTCACCCGGAAAACCGACTATTATATCACTTGTAAGCGACAAATCGGGAATTTTACTCTTTGCATAATCTACGATTTCAAGGTATCTTTCGGTGTCGTATCTGCGGTTCATCTGCTTTAATATTCTGTCACTGCCGCACTGTACGGGCAAATGAATATGGTTGCATATTTTATCGTTTTCGGCGATTGTGTCGATAAGTTTTTTTGATGCGTCCTTCGGGTGAGATGTCATAAATCTTACTCTGAAATCGCCGTCAATGTCGCTGACCTGTTTTAAAAGCGTTGCAAAGTCGATATCCTCGTCAAGTCCTTTGCCGTAGGAATTTACATTCTGTCCGAGAAGTGTAATATCCTTAAAGCCCGCTTTGACCATTTCTCTTGCGTCATTAAGAATAATATCGGGCTTTCGGCTGCGTTCACGACCACGAACATAAGGCACAATGCAGTAGGAACAGAAATTGTCACAGCCGTACATTATGGGCAGCCAGCCTTTAAAGCTGCCGTCACGGTGTATCGGCAAGCCCTCGTAAATTTTACCGTCGTCCTTTCCACGGGCGAAAACACGCTTTGATGTTACCGCCTGATACATCAGTTCGGGGAAATTCTGTATTTCGTGCGTTCCGAATACAAGGCTTACATACGGAAAACTTTTGTAAATCCTTTCGGCAATATGCTCCTGCTCCATCATACAGCCGCAAAGTCCGATAAAGAGTGACGGCTTTTTCTTTTTAAGCGGTTTCAATGCACCGACATTTCCGAAAACTCTGTCCTCAGCGTGTTCACGAACCGCACAGGTATTGAAGATTATAATATCTGCGTCTTCTTCATTATCAGTGAGCGAACACCCCATTTGTTCAAACATACCCTTTATCTTTTCGCTGTCGGCGACATTCTGCTGACAGCCGTAGGTTCTCACCATAGCGACAGGCTGTTTGTTGCCTGCACGGGCATAAAGAATATCTTGAAGAGCGTTTATATACTGCTCCTGTTTTTGAAATTTATCAAAATCGGTAATGTTTTTATTTAATTCTGACAAGAGGCTTTCCTCCGTTTTTTATAGTTTCCGTATTATAATAGCATATCCTGTCGGTTTATTCAACATTGAATTTATTAACAAAAAATTTGAGAGAATAAAAAGCTGTCAGTATGTTCTGCTCACTAACATTCCTGTCGGGACTGAGCCGACAATTACCGTTTCGCCCACAAGGACAGATGTTTCAACCGCTGTTGAAAATGTTCCCACAGGCATAATTATATTTATATCCGCTGAAATTTTCACAGATAATTTATGTACAGTCTGGTTTACGCCGCCGCTTTCAAAGGTGCTTTCAAAGTCACTTTTTACATTACCCGACAGAGAGATATTCAGCGGTATTGACGGACCGCAGCCGTTGAAAAGCTCTGAACCGAGTATAGTTCCGAGTGCAATATAAATTTTCCTGTTCTGTATTCGTGAAATATTTTCCTGAACACGCAGACTTATTATGTTTTTGAGTTTATTTACGGTGACAGTATTGACATTTATAGAAGATATAATTCCGTCGCTGTTCTGAGTGATTGTTTCAAGGTCAGCGGAGGTTATGTTCATTTCTTCAAGGACATCTGGAACAGTCTGATTTATAAGCGTTGTTGCAAGAGATTGTGCCTGAACACACGCAGCTCCCCTGACAACAGGTCTTAAACGAATTTCAAAAAACACGGACACAAGCACAAGAACAAGTATAAGTACAAATATTCTCTTTTTGGATTTTCGTGATATGTGCCGCCGTCTTTTTGCAGTCATAAAAATCACTCCCGTAACCATAATATACGGGAGTGAGAAAAAAGTGAAAATGTATTTAATCCGTCAGGCTTTGATGATTAAGGCAACGCAGTGTGCGGCAATGCCCTCCTTGCGACCTGTAAAGCCTAATTTTTCTTCGGTAGTGGCTTTTATGTTTATGCAGTCGGGGTCAAGGCTCATAACGTCGGCTATGTTCTGTTTCATCTGAGGAATAAAGGGTTTCAGCTTTGGTGCCTGTGCAATAACTGTTGCGTCAATGTTTGAAACGGTGTAGCCTTTTTCGGCAATAAGACCGCATACGTTTCTGAGCAGTTCAAGGCTGTCTGCACCTTTATATTTTTCGTCCGTGTCGGGAAAATGTGTGCCTATATCCCCGAGTGCCGCCGCACCGAGCAGCGAATCCATTATTGCGTGAACCAGAACATCAGCGTCGGAATGTCCGAGCAGTCCTTTTTCGTGCTGAATTTCAACGCCGCCGAGAATAAGCTTTCTGCCCTCTGTGAGCCTGTGAACATCATATCCGTGTCCTACTCTTATGTTCATATCAATGCTCCTTTATACAATGGCAAGATTTTTTGCGTGTGCAAAATCTTCTATTGTCCTTGACATAAGTGCCTGTCCCTTTTCGTTGAGATGTATTCCGTCAACACAAAGGTAATTGTCATAATCACGGATTTCGAGGAAAGGCTCACGGACATCAATAAGCGGAATGTTATATTCTCTTGCCATATTGTCTATTGCGTGGGAATAGTTTTCCTGCTGACGGTAGATTACATATTTTTCCTTTAACCAGTGAAGTACATTGTCGGGATTTACATTGTCGGGCTTTGTTATCCAGTCAAAATATTTTTCGGCACTTATCGGCGGAAGATTCATAAGTACAGGCTGGATTTTGTGCTTTATGAGAAGATTTATCATATTGTGCATAGAGTCAATGAATTTTGAAAGCGGCGTGTTCGGACTGTGTTCGCTGTCGGGGTCAGCCGAAACCTCTGCCCAGTTGTAGTCGCAGTCGTTGCCGCCGAATTCCAGCAGAACAAGGTCGGCACGGTAACCGTCATTGAGGAACTGTTCGAGATTTTTTTCGGCTTTCGGTGCAGTACAGCCAAAGCGTGAGTTGTTTTTTATGTCAATGTTAAGATTGCGGTTTTTTATAAGATTTACCGCACAGTTTTTCAGTGAACGGTATTTTCCGACAGCCTCGTCAAAAACTACGCCTTTAAGAATGGAATCGCCCCATATACCGATTTTTTTGATTATTTCCATACATAATCACTCCTGTTAAAGTTGTTGTTTAAGCTATATTAAATCAAACCAAATTCATACCGAGTTTTACGGCTTTAAAGTTCAGTTCAAGCATTTCCGCCTTGCGTTTCGGTGTACATATTTTAATCGCTTCAAACAGTGCATTTTCGGAACAGAATTTTGTCTTTGAATAAAACATTCCGAGAATAATCATATTTGAAAGTCCTTTTACGCCGTTTTTTTCGGATAAATCCGTTGCACAGACACCGATTTCTTCAACATCATTCCTGCCCGAACTCAGAGTTACAATGTCTTTGTCGCATATTATAAGTCCGCCTGTCTTTACACTGCCGCCGAACTTTTCGAGCGAGGGATTGTTCAGTGCAATGAGAACATCTGGGTGCGGCACAAGCGGTGAATTTATCGGATTTTCGGAAATGCACACCGAACAGTTCGCCGTACCGCCACGCATTTCGGGGCCATACGAGGGAAGCCACGCAACGTGCATATTGTCAAGCATAGCGGCATTTGCGGCAACCTTTCCGATGAACAGAACTCCCTGTCCGCCAAAGCCTGCCGAAACAATTCTTAAATCAGTCAATGTTCTGCCCCCTTATCTTTATAAACTCCGAGCGGATAATAAGGAACCATTTTTTCGGTGATAAGTTCGAGTGACTTTGTGGGAGTAACTCCCCAGTTTGTAGGACAAGACGCAAGAACCTCAATAATCGAAAAGCCTTTTTTCTCAATCTGATACTGAAAGCCTTTTTTTATGGCTTTTTTCATTTCACGGACACCCTTAACGCTGTCACAGGCAACACGCTGAGCGAGTGCAACGCCGTCAAGGGTTGAAAGCATTTCGCAGACTCTTATCGGGAAACCGGCAATCTCAGGCTCTCTGCCGTATGGAGAAGTCTGTGTGACCTGTCCGGGAAGTGATGTCGGTGCCATCTGACCGCCTGTCATACCGTAAATCGTGTTGTTGATAAAAATAATTGTGATGTTTTCGCCTCGTGTGGCGGCGTGTACTGTTTCGCATGTGCCGATAGCGGCAAGGTCGCCGTCACCCTGATATGTGAAAATTACATTATCCGGCATAGCACGCTTTAAGCCTGTTGCAACAGCCGGAGCCCGTCCGTGAGGTGCCTCAATCATATCACAGCCGAAATAATCATAGTCCATAACCGCACAGCCGACAGGTGCAACGCCGACTGTCTTTCCCTCAACTCCAAGCTCGTCAAGAACTTCCGCAATAACCTTATGAACTATTCCGTGAGAACAGCCAGCACAAAAATGAAACGGAACATCAGTGAGTGCCTTTGGTCTTTTGTAAACTGTTTCCATATCATTTCATCTCCTTTGCAACGGTTCTCTTTATTGCCTCAAAAATTTCATCGGGAGTCGGTATTACTCCGCCTGTTCTGCCGTAAAAATCAACAGGACATTTACCGTTTACGGCAAGGCGTACATCATCAACCATCTGTCCCATATTCATTTCTACCGTAAGGAAAAATTTTGCTGTTTCGGCGGCTTTTTTTATTGCATTATCGGGATAAGGGAACAAAGTTATCGGCTTGATAAGACCTGCCTTTATGCCCTCTGCACGAGCTATATTGACTGCCTCTTTTGACATTCTTGCACTTGCACCGAAAGCCACAAGCACTATTTCGGCATCATCAACAAGATAGCTTTCGCTCCTCTGTTCGTTTTGTTTTATTATATCATATTTTTTATAGCGTTCAATATTAAGTTCTTCAAGTTTTTGTGCGTCAAGAATAAGCGAATTTATTATATTGTGCTTACGCTTGAAATTGTGTCCCGTTACTGCCCACGGTTTTTCGGGAGGAACGGTTGTCGGTTCTTTTATCTCGGCGACCTCCATCATCTGACCGATAAGACCGTCGGCAAGAATCATAGCAGGATTGCGGTATTTATCGGAAAGGTCAAACGCAAGCTGTGTGAAATCCGCCATTTCCTGAACCGTTGACGGTGCAAGGACGATAAGGTGAAAATCGCCGTGACCGGCCGCACGGGTTGCCTGCCAGTAGTCCGACTGTGACGGCTGAATACTTCCAAGACCCGGGCCGCCACGCTGAACATTTACTATTACAGCCGGAATATCACAAGCCGCCATATATGAAATACATTCGGTTTTGAGGCTTATTCCGGGTGAAGATGATGATGTCATAGCACGCTTGCCCGCCGCTACACAGCCGAAAAGCATATTACAGGCGGCAATTTCCGACTCAGCCTGAATGAATGTACCGCCGATTTTCGGCAGTTCACGGGACATATACGCTCCTATTTCCGTCTGAGGTGTAATAGGATAGCCAAAGAAATATTTACAGCCGGCTTTTATGGCGGCTCTTGCGAGAGCCTCGTTGCCTTTAAGCAGCATTTTCTCACTCATAAAACAAATATCCTTTCCTCATTTTTCTTTATATACTGTTATTGCCGCCTCGGGACAGATAACGGCACAGGACGAACAGGCAATACAGCCGTCTTTGAATTGCTTTGCAGGGTGAAAGCCGTGTTTATTCAATATATCTTTATCAAGTTCAATGACTTTTTTAGGGCATACATAAACGCAAAGTCCACAGGCTTTGCAAATCTCATTATTCACTTCTATCTTTCCCATGTATGTCAACTCCTATATCTTAGTACAATCACTATTATAAATTAAGATTATGAATAAACTATGTCCAAAATGTAGGATTTTCAAGGCTTTTATAATATTATAATATCTTTTTATCGAATTTATTTACTTATGTATTATCTGTGTAAAAATAATAGTTATAATAGTGCTATTAAAAAGTTATTTTTATATTATAAAAATAAGAGGAAAGCATATTTCAGCTTTCCTCCTGTTTGTGAATATTTTATTGTATCAGCCGTTTTCGACAGATTCAAAGGTAAACTTGCCGTCTTTGTAATCGCATTTTATCTTACCGCCGTTCTTGACAGTACCGTCAAGCATTTTTTCGGAAATTGCGTCCTCAATCTTTGACTGAATTGCCCTTTTCAGCGGTCTTGCACCGTAAACATCATCAAAGCCTGCCTCGGCAACCGCTTTGACAGCCTCATCGGTAAATTCAGCTGTAATACCGAGATTTTCAAGTCTGCTTTCAAGACCTTTGAGAAGTCTTTTTGCAATCTGCTGAATATCATCGGAGGTCAGCTTGTTGAACACGATTATATCGTCAACTCTGTTGAGGAACTCAGGCTTAAAGAGCTTTTTGAGTTCGCCCATAACGGCGTCCTTGATTTTTTCATTGTCGTTTTCAGCTTTTTCTTCTCCACCGAAAAATCCGAGATTTGTCTGTTTTTCGGTGATAAGTCTTGCACCGACATTTGATGTCATAATGATGACGGTATTTCTGAAATCAATATGTCGTCCCTGTGAATCAGTCAGGCGACCTTCGTCAAGAATCTGCAGAAGCATATTGAATACATCAGGGTGTGCTTTCTCGATTTCATCAAAAAGAAGAACAGAATACGGGTGGCGGCGTACACTTTCGGTGAGCTGTCCGCCCTCCTCAAAGCCTACATATCCCGGAGGTGAGCCGATAAGCTTTGACACCGTGTGCTTTTCCATAAACTCCGACATATCAAACCTTATCATAGCGTTTTCGTCTCCGAACATTGCCTGTGCAAGAGCCTTACACAATTCGGTTTTGCCGACACCGGTAGGGCCGAGGAATATGAACGAACCTACCGGACGCTTAGGGTCTTTGAGTCCTACTCTGCCACGGCGGATTGCCCTTGCGACAGCCGAAACAGCCTCGTCCTGTCCGACAATTCTTTCGTGTAAGATGTCTTCAAGTTTAAGCAGTCTTTCGCTTTCCTCCTGAGTAAGCTGTACAACAGGAATACCTGTCCAGCTTGATACAATCTGAGCTATATCTTCGGGAGTAACCTCACCGTTTTTATGCTCGTTCTTTTCTGTCCATTCTTTCTTCTTTTCGTCGAGTTCTGCACGGAGTTTCTTTTCTTCGTCCCTTACCTTTGCGGCACGCTCAAAGTCCTGTGTGTTGACAGCCTCAGCCTTTTCCTTTTCAAGCTCTTTGACCTTGTTTTCAAGTCCCTGTAAGTCATCAGGTGCCGTGTAGGTTCTGAGTCTTACTCTTGACGCAGCCTCGTCGATAAGGTCGATAGCCTTATCCGGAAGAAAACGGTCGGCAATATATCTTGACGAAAGCTTTACTGCGGCGTCAATAGCCTCATCGCTGATTTTTACCTTGTGGTGTGCCTCGTATCTGTCACGCAGACCCCTGAGAATTTCAACAGCCTCGTCTTCACTCGGTTCGCCGACGGTTACAGGCTGAAAACGCCTTTCAAGTGCTGCGTCCTTTTCGATATACTTTCTGTACTCGTTGATTGTCGTTGCACCTATTACCTGAAAATCTCCTCGTGCAAGTGACGGTTTGAGGATATTTGCAGTATCGGCTGAACCCTCGGCAGAGCCTGCACCGATTATCGTATGAAGCTCATCAATGAACAGAATGATATTGCCAGCCTTTTTGACTTCATTTATGGCGTTGTTTATTCTGTCCTCAAAGTCGCCACGGTATTTTGTACCGGCTATCATACCCGTAAGGTCAAGGGCAACAATTCTCTTGTTTTTAAGCGGCTCAGGAACATCTCCCGAAACAATTTTCAGTGCAAGTCCCTCTGCAACTGCCGTTTTGCCGACACCCGGTTCACCGATAAGGCAAGGATTGTTCTTTGTACGCCTTGACAAAATCTGAATAACTCTTTCGATTTCCTTTTGTCTGCCGATAACGGGATCTATACCGCCTTTTGCGGCAATATCCGTAAGGTCACGACCGAATTTATCAAGAGTTTTTGTGTTACTGTTCGGATTTGACGGATTTTCTGCGTTCTGAACCTGTGCGGAATTCATAAACTCGGCACCCTCGTCACCGCCGCCGAGTGCGTTGTTTATTGCGGCAGCGACATCTGTCGGGCGAACCTTCATTGAAAGAAGAAAACGAACCGCATAGCTGTCGACGTCCGAGATAAGTGCGATAAGTATATGCTCTGTGCCGACATAATTGTGTCCCATTTTTCCAGCCTGCATCATCGCAAGCTGCAATACACGCTTTGTGCGTGGTGTGAAATCATCAGGTGTGAGTGCCGAAAAGCTGCCGACGTTTATTTCACTCTTTATCATATTTTCAAGTGTTTCTGCGTCTGCACCGCATTTTGTAAGCACTGAATACGCAACGCCGTCGCCGACTTTCAGGAGTCCGAGCAGTATATGTTCAGTTCCGACATAAGTGTGTCCCATCTGCTGTGCGGATTCAATGGCAAGATTGATTGCGGAGTTTGCCTTTTCCGTAAAACCGTTGAATTTATACATAAAACATACCTCCCATTAAAACAATGCAAAATATATTTTTAACTTCCGATTGGCTGTACAGCAGATAAATGCTGTACAGTATCTATATAAACACGGAAAAATCCGTGGAATTTTATAATAATGGAGTAATGAATGTCGGGGCTTTGCCCCAAACCCCACAAGGGCTACTCGCCCTTGACCTCGGCAGGGGTTGAACCCCTGCACCCGCAATTTGCCAGCGGAGGCACTCCGCCCGTCAGTTTTCAAGACGGCGGTTGACAGGAACCTTCGGTTGAAGCAGTGCGGTACGAACCAGCTCGGCTCTTATATGGTCACGCTCCTGCGGAGAGAGCTTTTTGCCGACGTTTTTCATAAGCGTTGCAGGCTGAACCTCAATCATAAGGCGGTTGAGAGTATCAAAGCTGATGTTGCTGATAAGTCCTGTTTCAACGCCGAATCTCAGGTTTGAAAGCAGCTGCATACACTCGTCATTGCTGATGAGCTTTGCATATTGCAGAACACCGAATGAACGGAAAATTCTGTCCTCAATAATCATATTCTTTGCAAGTGCTTCCCGTGCGGCTCTTTCCTGTGAAATAAGCTGTGACGCAATATCCCTGAGGTTATTTATTGCCTCGTGTTCGGAAATCCCGAGTGTAACCTGATTTGAAAGCTGATATATTGCTCCCTTAGGGTCTGTACCCTCTCCGTAAATCCCTCTGATTACAAGTCCGAGCTTTGAAAGTGAGGCACTTATTCTGCCCATAGCGTTGCTTTCTTTGAGTGCAGGCAGGTGCATCATCAGCGACGCTCTCATACCTGTGCCGATATTAGTCGGGCATTGTGTAAGATAACCGAGCTTATCATTAAAAGCAAAATTAAGCTGTTCATCAAGCATTGTGTCGATTTTGTCGGCAAGGTCATAGGCACCGTCAAGATCCATATTCGGCTTTATAACCTGTATTCTGACGTGATCCTCCTCGTTAATCATAATGCTGACGGATTCGTCATCAAGCAACAGCAAGCCTCTGCCCTGTCTGTCGGATATAAACTCAGGACTTACAAGGTGTCGTTCGACAAGGGATACTGCCTCTTCCTGAGTCAGCTCCGACATCTGAATATACTTAAAACGGTCTGATATTGCCGAATGACCGCCAAGCACAGCCTCTTTTACGAGGGAAGCCACACGGCATTTTTTCTCGTCATTCAGTCTGCACGGAAACGGATAATCTTTGAGATTTCGTGCAAATCTTATTCTTGTGCTTATTACAACATCACTCACATCTTTGAGATTTTCGTATTTCTTTTCCGGCATATAAATCATTCCTTTCCGTTTGTATCACAGTTATTGATGTTTTTTTCAAGTTCTCTTATGCGGTCACGGAGCTCTGCGGCTTTTTCAAATTCCTGTGCCTTTATTGCCTGTTCAAGCTCATATTTGCACTGAGAAAGTTCATTTTTTATTCTGACCTTTGTGCCTGCCGAGCGTGCAAGCTTTCCTGTGTGGCTGGTTCTGCCGTGAATCCTCTGAATTGACGGGAGAAGCTCCTCATAAAAGACATCATAGCAGCTTGCACAGCCGACCTTGCCCGATTTTGCGATATCCTCAAAGCTGCTGCCGCAGCACTGACAGCGTTTTGTGTTTTTGCCTGTGCCTACACTCTCCATAAAGCTGCCAAACAGCTTATCGAGGTCAAAGCCGAAGTTTCCGAAAAATGAACCGTAGCCCATTTTATTAGCACATTCGGGACAAAGATTGTATTCTTTGAGTTCGCCGTTTACAATGGTTTTTATATGGGTTGTTGCCTGTCTTTTCTCACATGATTGACATAACATAAAAATTACCTCCCTGTCAGTCGGAATTTATCCGCTGAAATAATTGATTTTAGTTTTACTGATTCAGAACAACAAGCGTTGCAAGCATATTCTTTAAAATTGACGCTCGCAGTGTATCTCTTTGTTCCTGAGGAATACTGCTGTATGCTTTGTCGGACAGTGCCGACGAAATCATATTGTAGTCATAGTGTGTAATCATATTCTGCTGTAACATATTACTGAGTATCGCTCGTGCTGTCGCTGCGGAAATCCTGTCGCCTATCGAGTTGACAATGTGCATTATTGCAACACGCTTGTCGGTTGTCACACGGATAATTCTGATATATCCGCCGCCTCCCCGCTTACTCTCTACAATATACCCCTGTTCGGGTGTGAAACGTGACGTAATAACGTAGTTGATCTGACTTGGAACGCAGCCGAGTAAACTCGCAAGCTCGTTTCGCTGTATTTCAGCGTTGCCGTTACTTTCGTCGAGCATACGGAAAATATAATCTGCAACAAGGTCGCTCATTTTCATAGGTTTCACTTCCTGTCGTTATGTATTTTTATATTTAACTTTGACTTTCTTTGACCTTATGGCTATATTATACTTTTATAGTCAGAAAAGGTCAAAGTCAGAAAAAGTCAAAAAACACTGTTTTCTTGTTTCAAATATAGCTTAATCTCTTTTTTTCTCGTTTATTCTCATAATTTCAAAGTTTTTTGAAATTTTTATTTTTTTGACCTTTATTTAATTTTTTTGAGTAATGAATGTCGGGGCTTTGCCCCAAACCCCACAAGGGCTGCTCGCCCTTGACCTCGGCAGGTGGCGGAGTGCCTCCGCTGGCAAATTGCGTTCATACTTTATTGTTACTGTTAAGTCATTTTCCGCATATTAAACTCATTGAAAATTATTATATTCCCTGCACCCGCAATTTTTATTCTCGACTTTAAATTAGAAACAGTATCAACACAAAAAAGCCGCCTGATGTCTTTCAACACCAAGCGGCAATTTTTCCTTCCTTTTTATAGAAAACGATTGTTGTGTGTTATGCTTTTAATAAACGGCTCCCCAACCGATTATTACTCAACGTCCTGTAAAGCATCACAACCGGTTTCACCTGTTCTTACTTTGACAATATCTTCAACGTCATAGATGAATATCTTACCGTCGCCGATATGTCCTGTGTACAGAGCCTTGACAGCTGCGTCAACAACGTCTTTAACCGGAATCTTACATACAACAACTTCAACCTGTACCTTCGGAAGCAGATTCATTTCTACTTCAACGCCACGATAGTATTCTGTCTTACCCTTCTGTACGCCACAGCCGAGAACCTGAGTTACCGTCATACCTGTGATACCGAGTTCAGAAAGTGCGGCATTGAGTTCTTCAAACTTGCTCTGTTTTGTGATAATTTCAATCTTTGTAAACTTAACACCGTCAGATGTCTTAGCCTTTGCAGAGCCTGATGTTGCGAGCTGAACCGGAACAGCCTCTGCAACCGGAACTGTACCCTTTTCTGTTCCTTTTGACTTGTCGCCTGTAAGTACCTGAGGAACAGCCGGCATAAAGTCTGCATAAGAGCTTGCAAGACCATGCTCGGTAAGGTCAAGACCACGAACTTCTTCTTCTCTTGAAGCACGAAGACCGATTGTATGTTTGATTACCTGGAATACGATTGTCATTGTAACGATTGTCCAAGCTGCTACGGAAACAACACCGAGTGCCTGAATACCAAGCTGATGGAAACCACCGCCATAGAACAGACCTGTAATGCCGTTAGCACCTTTACCCGTTGCGAAAAGACCAACTGCAAGTGTACCCCAAAGACCGTTGACGCCGTGAACTGCAACTGCACCAACCGGGTCATCGACTTTAACTACCTTATCAATAAATTCAACTGCAACTACTACGAGGATACCTGCAACAAGACCTATAATTACTGAACCGAGTGCGTCAACATCTGCACAAGGAGCCGTGATAGCAACAAGACCTGCAAGTGAACCGTTAAGTGACATTGAAACATCAGGCTTGCCGTTCTTAATCCATGTGAATATCATTGTTGTGCATGTTGCAATAGCAGGAGCGATTGTTGTTGTAACAAAAATCTGTGCAAGAGAGTCAACCGTCTTAGCAGCAGCTCCGTTAAAGCCGTACCAACCGAACCAGAGAATGAATACACCGAGTGCACCGAGTGTAAGGCTGTGTCCCGGAATAGCCTTTGGTTTGCCGTCCTTTGTGTACTTACCGATACGGGGACCGAGTATTGCAGCACCGATAAATGCCGAGATACCGCCGACCATATGAATTGCACAGGAGCCTGCAAAATCAACAAAGCCGAGCTGTGCAAGCCAGCCGTTGCCCCAGATCCAGTGAGCTTCAATCGGATAAACAACAAGACTGATAAGACCGCTGTAAACACAATAAGAAATGAACTTTGTTCTTTCTGCCATAGCACCCGAAACTATTGTTGCGGCTGTTGCACAGAATACGAGGTTAAACACAAAGTTTGACCAGTCAAAGCTCTGCCAGTTTGTAAAGATGTCGAGGTTCGGAACACCGATAAGACCAAAGAATGTGTCTTCACCAAAGAGAAGTCCGAAACCCAAAACTATAAATGCTACCGTGCCGATACAGAAGTCCATAAGGTTCTTCATTATGATGTTACCGGCATTCTTTGCTCTGGTGAAACCTGTTTCAACCATCGCAAAACCACACTGCATAAAGAATACAAGTGCTGCACCAATCAAAAACCAGATACCTATTGTAAAGGCATTTGATGTTTCAACGGCTTGTGACATAACCTGTTGTATGTTTTCCATACAAAATCCCTCCAAAAAAGATTAGGCGTGTACCTGAACCAAACCCCGTTAAGAGTTAAGTCAATGTACACGCCGTTGTGTATATTTTTTCAGAATGTCACCCGACATTCAGGAAAACTAATTTACTTGTAGCTTTTTCAAACGCTGAAAAGCATTGTGCCGTATGACGGATATGGCCAGAGCTTTGATGACATATTCTGTTCCATCTCGTCGGCTACTGCACGGAGCTCCTGCATACTTGCAAGAACGGAATCCTTATAATATACTGCTGTTTCAAGAACACCGTCAGCTTCTTTTGCACCTACAACTGCCTTGTCGAGTTCGTCAATCTTCTTCATAAAGCATGAAAGCAGGCTTGAAAGCTTCTTGATAAGCTCGGTTTCTGCACAGGTGCAGATGTCGCTGTCAACAGATTTAACAAGACTTGCTGTCTGAGCAAGCTCTTTGATGTATGCCGAAACAGCAGGAACGATGTCCTTTTTAGCCATATCGAGTGCTGTAAGAGCCTCGATGTTGATAATCTTTGCATAGTTTTCAAGCTGGATTTCGTATCTTGCCTTGATTTCAACAGGAGTATAAATGTTGTGCTTCTGGAAGAGCTTGATATTCTTGTCTGAAATGTAGTAAGGAAGTGCGTCAGGAAGTGTACGGAGATTGAGAAGTCCTCTCTTTTGAGCCTCTTCAACCCACTCGTCTGAGTAGTTGTTGCCGTTGAAAATAATTCTCTTGTGTTCCTTGATTGTCTTTCTTACGAGTTCCTCAGCGGCAGTCT
>JBJEOP010000157.1:0-4766 GCA_051880775.1 Acutalibacteraceae bacterium | reverse complement strand
GTTCATGACTTGAACGGAATAGCTTATCTCGGCGATTTTAAAAGTGTTTCAAGATTTTTTGAAAAATGTCCGACAGATGAAGCGATAATAATGCTTTCTGACAAAGAGCAAAAGCGTACTGAACAAATGGTTGCCTTGTGTGAAACCTGGGGGATAAAATTTTCCATTATTCCAAATATATTTTCAACCTTTTCATCGAGAATATATATTTCAAGCTTTGACGGTATGCCTGTACTCAGTATGAGAAGGGTGCCGCTCGACAATGCCTTTAATTCATTTGTAAAGCGGCTGTTTGATATTGTTATTTCACTTATTATGCTGATTGTACTTTCACCGCTTATGGCGGTTGTCGCAATAATAATAAAGGCTACCTCTCCCGGACATGTTATCTTTAAGCAGGAACGGATCGGACTTGGACGGAAGCCGTTTGTTATGTACAAATTCCGTTCGATGCGTGAGGATAGCGAGTCGGATTTGTCTATGACGGAAGAAAACGACCCCAGATGTACAAAAATAGGACATTTTATCCGCAAATACAGTATTGACGAGCTGCCTCAGCTTGTCAATGTTTTAAAGGGCGATATGAGTCTTGTAGGACCACGTCCGGAAATTCCTTTTTATGTCAAGCAATTCAGAAAATCAGTTCCGCTTTATATGGTCAAGCATTATGTAAAGCCGGGTATGACCGGATGGGCACAGGTGAACGGTCTGAGAGGAAATGATACTTCAATCGAAGAACGCATAAAATATGATATTTATTACATAGAACATTGGTCTGTTGCTTTTGATATAAAAATTCTTTTTGAAACGCTTTTTAAAGGGATTTTTTCAAGAAATGCACACTGACGTACAATAATTAAATTTTTGAATGGAGTTGTTACTTTGCTTTTTTATACAATTAACAATCTGCTTATTCTTGTGTGGGCGGCTTTATTTTGCTTTCATAAACCAACACAAAAGAAAAATCTGATATTCATAATATTTGCATTTACGCAGCTTGGAATTATATCCATACTGCGTTATCACATAGGCTTTGACTACAATATGTATGCAGCCGGATATAACTTTATGTACGAGGACGGATTTTCAACATTACAATATAAAGACTGGGAAATCGGTTTTGTTTTTTTAACCAAGATTCTTGGCTGCGTACTGCCAAATTATATTTGGTATATGGGATTACTTGTATTTATAACGCTTGTGCCTGCCGCAATATTTATATATAAAAATTCGGAAATGCCGTGGGTTTCAACCGTGCTTTATGTGAATTTGTTTTTGTTTTTTATGACAATGAACTTTCTCCGTCAGTCGATAGCACTTTCGCTTATTATGCTTTCGTGGCATTTTATGAAACGAAATAAATTCATTCCCTTTGCAATTATTGTTATAATAGCCTCACTTTTCCATCAGACCTCATTGATTATGTTTATTGTATATTTCCTTGTCAAAATGAAGCCTACAATAAAGGAAATAATCGTGTATCTTTATATTCTTTTGTGGTTTTATATTTCGTCAACAGGTTTCATTAACCTTATTACATCATTTGTTCACGAAGAATACAACGACTCGGTTTTTATCAGAGAGGGACTGTCGTTCATATATGCAATTTTACCCGTTGCTGTTGTGGTTGTTGCTTTTTGGCTGGTAAAAATAAAAACAATAGTTTGTGACAGGGAAGTGCAGTATATTATAAATATGTCGCTTATATGTGCTATACTGTCAATCACTATGTCAAAGCACAGTATTCTTGAAAGGCTGACATATTACTTTACGATTTTCCTTATTATTTTAGTTCCGATTATATACCAATCAATCAAAACCAACGGTATAAAATTTTCAATCGGTTCAAATAAGGTGCTTGAGCTTTGTTCTGAAAAAGGAAAAAAGATTACTGCTATTGTTTTTCTTGTTTTAGTTTTGGTGCTTTCATATTTTCATATGTATTACGGACTGGCAGAAAATGCACACGGAGTAGTTCCGTACGATACCTGGATTGATTTTTGATGTTATAATATAACCTAAGAATATTTATCTTTTTAAATATCCGATTTCTATCAAATATATAAACTTAACTATATATTCTGCTTAATTATAAATTTTCTTTGTTAGATATTTTTTAAAAAAGTAGGATTACAAACTTGACACTTTTATCCAAATATGATATATTTTAATATATCAAAAGGCAATATTTTTTAAGGAGGATGTTATTTATGAATTTTAAGAAGCGTATCGTTAAAAGTCTTGCTACTGCTCTTGTTGTTGTAGCTCTTGCTGTATGCTCTGTATTCTCTGTAAGTGCGTCAGGCGAGGTTGAACCAAGCACTGCTACAGCAGGTGGAAGCACTTCAACAGCTCCTGTTGAACCTGTACAAACAGGTGACTCGGATTTATCTGCAACAATCGCTATCTTCTCAATTATGGCAGCTGTTTCACTCGGCACAGCTGTAGTTGCTACAAAAGCAAAGAAGAAAAGCTCTAAATAATTTATAGACTCAGTCTACATAAATTTAACAGCCTTTTGTTAGTCCACTGTCCAAAAGATAGTGGACTTTTTTTGTTTTTTTTAAAATATAATGCATAATTATATTGCAAAATAATGTAAAATACTGTAAAATGATTATAATAATAAAATATGGCAGGCGGAGGTAATAATATGATAAAAAAAGTGGTCAAAAAAACAGTCGGAATCATACTTTCAGTGGTTTTGGTGCTTTCAGCTTTTGTAATATCCTTTCAGGCTTATGCGGCAAGCGATACAACGGTCAATATTACGATTGTCGATGTTACAAGAAAATACAGCTCGGTAAAAACTATTTTGGATAATCTTAATCAGATTCGCACAGAAAACAATCTCTCTGAATTTAAAATGGACAAAAACCTTATGGAAAGTGCAATGAAAAGAGCGGCTGAATTATCCATTTCGAGCAGTTATTTTGAACTTGACGGTTCTGATAGCTTTGGCGGAAATGCAGCAGCTATTATAACAGGGGTAGGCATTTTCTCTCTTAATTCTTTTTTGTCAACGGGAGATATTGATCAGGAGTCGTTAGACATCGTTTGCTCTGATTTTAATTCGGTCGGAGTCGGTGCTGTGGTTATAAACGGACAAAAACACGTCTGCGTTCTGTTTTCTTATGCTGCTGCTGATGAGGTTGACTCGTCAGCTTACAGTCAGGGAAATGTACAAGTAAATCAGGATACCGTCTGCCTTAAAAGCAAGCTGTCAAATGTAGGATTGGTTTATCCTGACGGTCAGGAAATTTTTTGCGGCAGCAGCTGTATAGTTTATCTTAAAGTTGTAAATCCGTCTGATAACAGGGCTTATGCATACATTTCACCCGATTGTTTGAGAATATCCTCGTCCAATACAAATGTATTATCGGTATCAAACGGATATATAAACGCATTGAAGCCGGGAACATCAAGCGTAACCGCCTGCCTGAAGGAGGATTCGTCAGTAAGTGCAACATCGTTGCTTAAAGTTATTGCTATGAAATTCAGTAACTGTAAAATCAGCGATATAGAGGATATGAAATATACGGGCAAGCCGATAGAGCCTGAGGTTACGATTACCGATTCATCGGGTAAGCAGCTTATCAAAGGCGAGTCTTACACTCTGTCATATTCAAATAATGTAAATGTAGGAACAGCTGCTGTGAAAATTTCAGGACTGGGTCAATACAGCGGAGAAGAATGTACCAAATACTTTAATATAGTTTCCAACGAAGATATTGAATACAGAGTTTCTATGGACGTTTCCTTGTCCGAGGTCGGTGCTGATGAAATCATAAAACTCACGGCAAAAAACAATCTTGACGATACAACGACAAAGTACAGCTTTGATTACAGTGCATACGGAAGCAGTAACTGGACTTCGGTTAAATCCGCAAGCTCCGATAATAAATGTTCTTTTAGTATATCTGTACCCGGAAAATATATTGTAAGAGTTACAGCCTCAAACGGTTCCGGTATGACAGCATCGTCACAATCTGTAATAACGGTAAATTCTGCTCTTGCATTAAATGTAACTTTGAACTCAAAAGAGATTGTGCTTGGAAATTATATAAAGATTACAGCACAAGCATCGGGAAGTGTTTCACCTTATACATATTCTTATATGATAAGCAATAACGAATACGGTGAATGGGTTGACATAAAAACCAATACTACCGACACTTCTGCAACATATAAGCCCGATAAAACAGGGTCATACAGTCTTAAAGTAATATGTCAAAGCAAAACAGGCTATATGCGGCAAATGCTTTTTGCGATTGATGTTGTAAACTCTTCACTGGCGAATAAATCAAGCATTAGTTCATCAAACATTACACAGGGTGATACAATAAAGCTTTACGGCTCGGCAACAGGCGGCACATCACCTTACACATACGCATTTACAGTCAAACATTCAACAGCAAGCAGCTGGACAACTCTTAAAGCCTATAACACCACTTCCTCAAAAAGCTGGACACCTGCAAAGACAGGAACATACGAGGTTTGTGCAAAGGTAAAGGACGCAAAGGGAACAGAGGTTAAAAAATTCTTTACACTGACAGTAAAAGCTGCACCTCTTGCAAACAACTCAACAATCAGTGCAACGACAATAACCAAGGGCAAATCAGTAACCCTTAAAGCAGTCGCAGTAGGCGGCACAGCACCTTATCAGTATTCATTTACAGCTAAACATTCAACTGCAACAAGCTGGACAACCCTCAAAGGCTATAACACAACATCAACAAAGACATGGACACCGGGTCTTACAGGAA
>JBJEOP010000156.1:0-25922 GCA_051880775.1 Acutalibacteraceae bacterium | reverse complement strand
AGCCAGAAATCAGGCTTTCTGCTCTTTGTGAAATTTCTGAGTTCTCTCAGGAAGTCTATATCCATACAATAGGCAACATCAAGACGCAGACCGTCAATTTTGAATTTTTCCATCCACATTGCAACAGCATTAAAAATATGTTGTTTAACCTCAGGATTTTTAAGGTTGAGTTTTACGAGGTCATAGTTGCCCTCCCAGCCCTCATACCAGAAATTATCTCCGCAGGAGCTGTGTCCGCCGAAATCAATTCTGTTGAACCACGAGCAATACTGTGATGACGCACCCTTTTCCTGAATATCCTTAAACGCCCAGAAACCTCTGCCGACGTGATTGAATACACCGTCAAGAACTACCTTTATTCCGTTTTCGTGGAGTGCATCGCAGATTTTCGCAAAGCTTTCGTTATCGCCAAGACGGTTATCAATCTGAAAATAGTCGCTTGTGTCGTAGCCGTGTGTATTTGAAGAAAATACAGGGCCGAAATAAATTGCGTTTACATTCATTTCTTTAAGGTGAGGAATAAAATCCACAACCTTATCAAGACGATTGACCTTTACACCGTCATTAACCCTCGGTGCACCGCAAAATCCAAGCGGATAGATGTGATAAAAAACTGATTCATTGACCCAAGACATAAAGTTTCTTCCTTTCTTTTTCCGAAAACGGCAAAACGGCGAATTTTTGAATGTTTTATTGATAATAATACTATAAAAAACATTTCTGATATTTTGCCGCCGACTTTAAGTCGCTTTTGATTATAGCATATTTCTACATAAATTGCAATAGCTAATATAAAAAAATTGTATATGGTGCTATAATTTTTTCTTTTAAAACAATAAGTTTTATAAGAAAATTTTACATAATATATCGGCTCTTTATGTAGTTTTTCCTTGTAAAAATTTCTTTGCTGTTGTATTATAATATTATAGTAAACAGCAAAAACGCAAAAACATATTTATTTAGGAGAGATTAAAATGAGAAAAACGAAAATCATATGTACCCTCGGTCCGTCAACAGAGGACGAAAATGTTCTCCGTGAGCTTATGCTTAATGGTATGGACGTCGCAAGAATAAATATGTCACACCAGACACACGAAGTGCATAAGGCGAAAATAGATAAAGTAAAAAAACTTCGTGAAGAACTCGACCTCCCTGTTGCGATACTCCTTGACACAAAAGGTCCTGAAATCCGCACAGGTAATTTTGCCGAGAAATCAGTTTTGCTTGAAGCAGGTCACAGCTTTACACTTACAACTGAGGACTGTATCGGCACAAACGAAAAATGCTCCGTTTCTTTCAAGGAGCTTCCGAAAGATGTTAAAAAAGGAACCCGTATCCTTATCGACGACGGTCTTATTGAACTGAGAGTTGAAGACACAACCGAAACCGAAATCCACTGCACCGTTATAAACGGCGGACCCGTTTCGTCACACAAGGGAATAAATGTTCCCGATGTCTTTCTTTCGATGCCGTTCCTCAGCGAACAGGACAAAAAGGACCTTGAATTCGGTGTTGAACAGGATGTTGACTTTGTTGCCGCATCATTCACAAGAACCGCTAACGACATTAACGAGCTTCGTGCCGAGCTTGAAAAGTACGGCGGAGATGATATAAGAATTATTGCAAAAATCGAAAACAAAGACGGCGTTAAAAACATAGATGAAATTCTGCGTGTTTCTGACGGTATTATGGTTGCCAGAGGCGACCTCGGCGTTGAAATTCCGTTTGAGGAAATTCCGATTATTCAGAAAATGCTCATTAAAAAGACAAGAAATTCTGATAAACCCGTTATCACCGCAACACAAATGCTTGACTCAATGATAAAAAATCCTCGCCCTACAAGAGCCGAAACAACCGACGTTGCAAACGCGATTTATGACGGTACAAGCGTAATTATGCTTTCGGGTGAGACCGCCGCAGGTGCATATCCGATTGAGGCTGTTAAAACTATGGCGTCTATTGCCGAAATTACCGAACGCAACATAGACTATATCGGCAAATTCAAAAAGCGTGATGTTGTTGAGCGTCCTGATGTTACATCGGCAATTTCACACGCAACCTGTACTACTGCACACGATCTCGGTGCCGCAGCGATTATGACAGCGTCAAAATCAGGTGCAACTTCAAGAATGCTCTCGAAATACCGTCCTGACTGCCCGATTATCAGCGGCACTACAAGCGAAAAGGTATGGCGTCAGACAAATATGTCGTGGGGAGTTATTCCGATTAAAATTGAAGAAAAGCACAACACAGACGAGCTTTTCGACCACCTTATTGATGTTGCACAGAAGCACGGACTGGTTAAAAACGGCGACCTTGTTGTTATTACGGCAGGTGTTCCTCTCGGCATTTCAGGTACAACAAATCTTATGAAGGTTCATCTTGTCGGAAATATCCTTGCAAGCGGCAAGACAATAGTTAATAATATCTCGGTTCGTGGACGCATTATGGTATGCAAAACAGAACAGGAGGCCCTTGAAAACTTTACGGAAAACGAAATTCTTGTTATACACGAAACTTCAAACCGTATTTTGCCGGTAATGAAAAAATGTGCGGGAATCATAACCGAGGTTGACGGTCTTACATCTCACGCAGCAATAGTAGGTCTTGCACTCAACAAGCCTGTAATTGTCGGTGCAAAGAACGCAACTCAGCTGCTCAAAACAGGAACTTATGTAAGTATGGACGCAGGCAAAAGCGTTGTTACAACATCATCAACAAAGCTTTGATTTATGTTCCCTTTTCTGCCCTTATTCAATATACTGATTACAGGGGTGCAATTCTTATGATGTGTCCGAACGAGCTTGTAACAAGCATTACAGCTTTGGCGGTTGCTATTGCCGAGGGAAAATCAGAAGAGGAAATTTCACTTCTCGCTGCACTATTCACTCAGCTTGGAGATACCCTTGCGACCATTGCTGTTCAAAAAAACCGATGCTCAGAATAATATCAAAAAACGGCGTCATATCGCAAATCGTGATATGACGCCGTCTTATTGTGTTACAACGCAAAAATATTCCCCTCTGACTTTCGTCAAAGGGGAATACCGTTAAATCAAATTAAGCTTTAATCTAACCGATTAAGGATTAGTCCTTAACTGATTTTTTCTTTGTAGCAAGAACGATTGTAGCAAGAGCTGCAAAACCAACAACTACAAATACGATTGTCATTGTGCTGTCACCTGTCGGAGGAACATTTGTTGAACTGTTGTCGCCAGATGGTGTTGTGCTGCTTTCAGTTGGAGCTGTGCTTGTTGATTCTTCTGATGATTCAGGAGTAATATCTTCAGTACCAAACGATTCTGACATGAATTCGCCTTCGTAGTTTGTCCAAGCACCCTCTGAATATTTATACTTTGTCTTTTCAACGCCTCTGCCCGGCTCAGCAGGAACAGAAGTATCGATTGTGTAGATCTGACCAGCGTTTACTGCTGAATCAAAATCAAGGTCAACTGTCTGATAAGCGTCTACGCCTGTAGCCATTACCTTATCTGTAACACCGCTGTTAAAAATAATCTTTGTTGCCTGGAAAGGAACAAGAGCCTGATAAATATCTGTGCCTTCGATCTTTGTCATTTCAACGCCCGGGAATTCAGCACCATATCCTCTGCCAAATCTGTCTACTGTTGCGCCAAGCTCTGAATTCCAGAAGTATATGCAAACTTTTTCCCACTGTGTCTTTGAGTTATCGAAGTAAATGTAGTCGTCCTTAACTGTTACGTATGCAGGAATTTCTACTGATTCTTCTGATGATTCTTCAACTGATTCTTCTGATGATTCCTCTTCTGATGATTCCTCTTCTGATGGTTCTTCTATAGGCTCATCAACTTTACCTGTGTAAACTGTCTGCTTAACGCCGTCAGCGTCAACATATGAGAATGTGATAGGCCATACGATTTCGTCGTCGCCTGTTGTGTCGATTGATACTGTTACGTCAGTAGTAGCGTCGAGTGTAACTGAGCAGTTTGTCTGGCTGTTGTATGTACGGTCATAATCTGCTTCATATACGCCCCAGCTGTCTGTCCAAGCTCCGTCTGAACGAACCTTGAACTGATATGAACCAGGAGCTACATTTTCAACAACACCTGTGTAGATGCCGTCGCCGTCTTCATCAGTCATAGCTGTATCTGTATCCCAAGCACCGTTGATGTCACCAATAATACCAAATGTGTACTTTGTCTGTGGAACATAAGCATAGAATGATACAGGCCATACATTGAAGTCGTCACCTGTTGTGTCCAGTGATACAACAACATTAGCTGGATCATTAAGTGTGATTGAGCAGTTTGTCTGGCTGTTGTATGTACGGTCATAATCTGCCTCATAAACGCCCCAGCTGTCTGTCCAATCACCGTCAGCACGAACCTTGAACTGATATGAACCAGCTGCTACATCCTTAACAACACCTGTGTAAATACCGTCTCCGTCAGGATCAGTCATAGCTGTATCTGTATCCCAAGCACCGTTGATGTCACCAATAATACCGAGTGTCTTTGTTGAAACATCGAAATCAGCAGCAGATACTGATACTGCAGCTACTGTTGCCATTGAACCAACAAGTGCAGCTGCAAGAGCAATACCAAGAATTTTTTTTGTCTGCATAATAATTCATCCTCCTAAAAAAATTTGTGTATAAAGCCACATATGCATTCAGCTTTATTTATCTATGATTATACAACCAACAAATTCAAATTGCAAGTGCAAATTAACATTTTCTTATTTTTTTATTTTACTTTATAACATCTTTTTGTGCAAATTAACATATAAAAAAATAATTTATTTCTTTTAAGAAAATATAAATATTAAATTATTGTGCAATTTTAACATTTTGTTAAAATTATTCTTATGCATAATTCCTTTTAAAATAGTTACAAATTGATTACATTTTCGTTAGTTTGCATTTTATAATCTGATATTATCTACATTATATATGCATTTTTCGATACATAAACTGATATTATAATTTGACTTTTGCATAGTTTTATAATAGAATTACAGTATAATAATGAAGTGGAGAAATCACAATGAAATACTGTACCCGCTGTAAGCTGATTTTTAATAATGATAATCAGAATAGCTGCCCGAAATGCAGAAAAAAACTTATTTCAAATCCAAGCCCATATTCTGCCGTGAATGTTATCACCGCAAACGGCTTTGAGCTTGAACGAATACGCTCCGCTCTCACTGACGCCGATATTCCGTTTTCCGTGCAGGAAACACGCAGCGATACGGGAATACAGATACTCAACTCCGCACCGCCCGAAAACTGTAATTTTTTTGTGCCGCTCAGTTCTTATGATGACGCAATAGATGTTCTTGTCGGCATAAACGCTCTCAAAGACAATCAAATCCCCGAAATTGACGAAAAAACTCAGGAAGAATTAAAAAAGGCAAAAGCACAAGCCGAAAAAGACGAAATGTCACCAAGAAAAAGATTCTGGGTAAAGCTTTTGTCGTTTATCGGATTTTTACTGATAATTACAGGTGTGGTATATCTCACGGATTATCTTATGTCATTTGTTAAGACATTGTTCGGTTGGTAATAAACTTTAATTATACTTAAAAGTCAAAAAGCAGATAACTGCAAGTGTCAGATGCAGCTATCTGCTTTTTTTCGGTTTTAGTCAGCCGTTCAGCCTTTTGCAATAAACGACATACAGTCGGTACACTGATCTACTGTGGGATTGCATTCGTGTGTTCCGATTTGTACAGTATCAAGCGAGCAATAGTCCTGATTTGTACAGTGGTTCTGGCATTGTGTTACTGTACAGTGAATACTTTTGTTAGCTGTTTCCATTTTTTACAATCTCCTCTCTGTCCGCTTTAACGGCGGCTTTATTATAATTGACCGTTTACAATATAAATATACGGATATGCGTTAAGAATTTTTTTCTTCTAATAAAAACGCATATACAATAAATAATATTTATCGGGGTGATTTTTAAATGGATAATCATATTTGTCTTTCTGAGCTTTTGGATCAGGATATTTCAAGCTACGAATTTTTTTATTCTTTATCTGACGAGGTTCGTCAGCGAATTGAGCAGGAAGACCCGACTTCATTTGAAGAAATGCAGAGAATTGCCGCCGAGGAAAAGCACCTTGTATGAATATATTTGATTTTTATGTCAAAAATAATTCTGTATCTTAATATAAACGGAGGAAAATTAAGTGGATTACAGAATTGAAAAGATATGCGGCCGTGAAATCATAGATTCACGTGGCAATCCGACTGTTGAGGCAACGGTAATGCTTGGCTGCGGTGCAAAAGGCAGAGCGTCCGTTCCGTCGGGTGCGTCAACAGGAGTATACGAGGCTCACGAGCTGCGTGACAACGACAAGTCACGGTATCTCGGTAAGGGTGTAATAACAGCCGTAAATAACATCAATACTAAAATTTTTCCTGAATTAAAGGGCTTGAATGCACTCAATCAAGGCGGAATTGACCGCAGAATGCTTGAACTTGACGGCACAAAGAACAAATCGGAGCTTGGTGCAAACGCAATTCTGGCGGTATCGCTTGCCGTTGCAAGAGCCGCCGCAAAGGCTGTCGGACTGCCGCTTTACAGATATATAGGCGGTGCAAACGGCGTTATGCTGCCTGTTCCGATGATGAATATTCTTAACGGCGGTGCTCACGCAAAAAACAACATTGATATACAGGAATTTATGATTATGCCCGTCGGTGCAGAAAACTTTGCACAGGGACTGCAAATATGCTGTGAAATTTATCACACTCTCGGAAATATTATAAAACAGAACGGCGGCACGGGCGGCGTCGGCGATGAGGGCGGCTTTGCACCGAATCTCGAAAAGGACGAGGACGCTATTGAGCTGATTATTTCGGCAATAGAAAAAGCAGGATATAATACGCAAAATGTAAAAATCGCACTTGATGCCGCCGCAAGCGAATGGTATGACGAAAACAAAAAATACACGTTGCCAAAGCGTGGCACGGTTTACAGCAGTGAACAGCTTACTGACTACTGGAAAAATCTTTGCGAAAAATATCCGATATGTTCTATTGAAGACGGTCTGAGCGAACACGACTGGAACGGCTGGGTACATCTTACCGAAACGCTCGGCAAAAAAATACAGTTAGTCGGAGATGACCTTTTTGTAACGAATCCCGAAAGACTTATGCACGGCATTGAAATAAAGGCGGGCAACGCAATTCTTATAAAAATGAACCAGATAGGTACCCTGAGCGAAACCTTGCAGGCAATAGAAATTGCAAAACGAAACGGATATAAAACCGTGATTTCACACCGTTCAGGTGAAACGGAGGACACGGCAATAGCCGACCTTGCCGTTGCCGTTAATGCCGGTCAGATAAAGACGGGTGCACCTTGCAGAAGTGAGCGTGTCGCAAAATACAACAGACTGCTTAATATCGAAGCAAGCTCCGTATGCTTTTATAAATACGGTAAATTTTTATAAAGCGGATTTTAACCGAAAGGCATTATGCTTTTCGGTTAATTTTTTCTAACAGTTATTACACTTCTGTAACTCTTAATTAAAATTTAACTAAATTTAAATCGTTTTTATTGTGATATTTTGTGTAATTCGATGATTTTTATATTATCAAATGTAAATAAATTTTGTACATAATGTATATTCATTAAAAATTAAATTGTCATTTATGCACAATTTGTCAGAAAATATTTTTCATTTTAAGAATTATAATTCCATTTTTCTGCTTCACATTCACATTAATCCGTCACAAATGGGTATTATACCCATTTTTTAAAAAAATACGCTTGATTTTTTAATATCAGCATAGTATAATCAAGTCAATGAAACTGAATTAGTAGTTTCAAATCAAATTTTTTTAGGAGGAATTCTACAATGAATAAGTCAAGAATTCTTAGTGTTGCTCTCGCAGGTGCTCTCGTAGCTTCTGTTGCTGCAGTTTCAACAATCAGTGCATCAGCTATTACTTCTGCAGAAGTTAAAGATCACACAGTAGGTATCACAGGTGCTTTCGCAGAGTGCGAAACATGGACAAAGGACATCGCTATGACAGACGATGACGGCGACGGCATCTACACAGCTGAAATCACAGGTCAGGCTGCCGGCGAATATGAATTCAAGGTTCGTCTTGACGCTTCTTGGGATCTTAGCTGGGGCGATTACGAGTGGGAAGATGGATCAGGCAACCCTGCTGACCGTACACAGAACAGCCAGACAAACTGCAAGGTTACAGTTGCTGCTGAAACAGATGTAATCAAAGTAACATTTGATACAACAAAGATTTCTGACGCTGCTCTTGCTCAGGACGGTTCTTATGCTAAGGATCTCAGCGGTGCAGACGACGAGGACGCTTATATGTTCTGGCCTGTAACATACACAGTAGAAGCTGCTGCTGCTCCTGAGGCTCCTGCTGAGGAAAGCAAGACAGACGCTCCTGCTGAGGAAAGCAAGACAGACGCTCCTGCAACAGAAACATCAGACACAAAGCCTGTTGCTACAGGTGACACAACATCAGCTATCGCTCTTGTAGGTGTTGTTCTTGCATCACTCGGAACAGCTGTTGTTATGACAAAGAAGGCTTCTTCTAAGGACTAATTTGTAATAATATTACATTTGTACTTAAAAGCTAATACTTAACTTAAAAAACCGATTGTTTGCTATGCAGGCAATCGGTTTTCATTTTGCCCCCGAACATAAAAACGCAGTGACAGCCATTTTGGTTATCACTGCGTTTAATAATTATTTTCGTTTTTTCAAAAGACGGAGGTTATGATAATTACGCATTACGCATTATTTTATGATTTCGCCTTCGGCATTTCCGCTAAGACCTGCGGCATTTGATTCGTCGGTATCAATATGCATTGCAGGTGCAAATTTCGGGCTTACTCTGATTACGACATCACCGAAAACGAGTTTTCTGCCCTCTCCGCCTACTGCCACGCTGACAATTTCTTTTTCCTTAACACCGAATTCTACCGCTTTTTCGGGTGTAAGGTGAATGTGTCTTTTTGCGGCAATAACTCCGCAGGTGATTTCAACTTCACCGTTTGGTCCTGCAAGCTTACAGCCCGGTGTACCGTCAATGTCGCCCGATTCACGAATCGGTGCAGCAATACCGAGCTTGCGAGCCTCAGTAAGAGAAACCTCAACCTGATCTGCACTGCGGACAGGTCCGAGTATTGAGGCTTTCATTTCACCCTTTGGACCAACAATTGTAATTTTTTCGTTTGATACAAACTGTCCCGGCTGTGAAAGGTCTTTTTTCTTTGTGAGTTCTGCACCCTTACCGAAAAGTTTTTCAAAGGTTTCCTGTGTTACGTGAACGTGGCGAGCTGATGTTTCAACAAGGATTTTCATTTTTTATTTCTCCATTCCCCTGTACCGACTTTCAGGGCATACAGTCCTTTAATTACGGTGCAGATTTAAATTCGTTATTAAGTTAATTTTACAACTGTTTTTACAAAAAGTAAAGTACAAAATAACATTTAAAACAACAAAATTGCTAATCTTATTTTATCTTTTCTTTGCAAACCTCGTTGATATTTGTAAATATTTGTGGTATCATTTTTTGCATAAAAAATAAAATTCAGGTTTGTGAGGTCATATATAATGGATAATACATCAGAAACACCACATACAAAGGCGAAAGAAGCAGTAAAGGGATATTTTCATAAGCTCCTTGATATTCGTGGAGATATGATGAGCTATAAAGAGCTTGATCAGATGATGGCAGAAAATACCGTTATTCACGGTTCAAATATGTGGATTTTAATGCTTGCAATTCTCATTGCGTCAATCGGGCTTAACGTAAACTCCACCGCTGTTATTATCGGTGCAATGCTGATTTCCCCTCTTATGAGCGGAATTTTAACAATGGGTTATTCTCTTGCAATAAGAGATCTTAATATGCTTAAAAGAGCGTTGGGGCGTTTTGGAACACAGGTTTTAATCAGCCTTATAACCTCCACGCTTTACTTTCTTATTACTCCACTTGGCGTTGCAACCGACGAGATGATTGCCCGTACAAGTCCGACAATATGGGACGTTCTGATAGCACTTTTCGGCGGTCTTGCCGGTATGATAGGCAACACCCGACAGAAAAAAGGAAACGTAATTCCCGGTGTTGCAATAGCAACCGCCCTTATGCCGCCGCTTTGCACGGCAGGCTACGGTCTTGCAACACTTCAACTGAAATTTCTTCTCGGTGCTTTTTATCTGTTTTTGATCAACACGCTTTTTATTATGCTTTCATCGGCATTTGTAACGGTACTTCTGAGAGTCCCCGTTCATCACAGCGTAAATAAAAAACAACAAAAAAGAATAAACCATATAGTCGCCCTGATTACAACAATTACTGTAATTCCGAGTGTCCTTATCGGAACAATTACGGTTCACAGAACGGTAATCGAACAAAATGTAAATAACTACCTTAAAAGCGAATTTGTATTTCACGATACACAGGTTGTTCAGAGCAGTGCCGACAATCTGAATAAGGTGATTTCGGTTTCGCTCGTAGGAGAAACCGTTTCAGATGATGTTATTGACCGTCTTGAACAGGAGCTTAACAACTACAATCTCAGCGGCTATACCCTGCGTGTAACTCAGAACAAAAATGCGGAGGTCGATAACTCCGACAGCGTTACAATAGCTCTGCAAAAAGAGGAAATAAAGGCTCTCGAAAACAAGCTGACCGAACAAAAAGACAAAATAAGCGAGCTTGAAAGTCAAATTACATCAAAGGTTGACGGAAAGAAAATTTCCGAAAACGCTCAGAAGATTTTTACAAAGCTGTCGGATTGCAGCTGCGGAATTATGTCCGATACAAGCGGTGATTACATTCTTCTTACGGCAAACGTCGAAAAGGCATTGACTGACGATGAGTGCAGTACAATAAAAAACTGGCTTATGACAGAAAGCGGAATTTCAAAAGCCGAATTACAGATAACCGTTAAGCCTGAAACGACTTCTAAGCCAAGCACCGCCCAAAATACTGCTCGTTAAAACAGATTTTTTAAAATAATCCGACATATTTCATTTATCCATTGACATATAAAACAAAAAATCGTATTATTAGTATATATCAATACATTAAATGCAATGACAGGAAGCAGTAATGTTGTACACTGTGTTCAGAGAGCTGTTGTTTGGTGCGAAACAGCCACAGCCCAATATGAAGTAGTCCATGAGCAGTTCCGCCGAAAGTAATAATGCAAACAATAAACATTATTAAGTAAGCGGAAACGGTTGCCATTCGTTACTGTGGCAGTATTCGATTTATACTTTTGTATATTTCTGATATGAGGCACCTTTTAACCGTGCTTTTTCAAAAAGAGGGGTACAGCGAAGTACAACACAATTATGCTATGTCAGCTTCGTCTCTTTAATTCATTTAAAGAGATGAAGTTTATTTTTTGTAACTAAGCTTTTCTCCGTCTGTACAGGAGAAAAGAAATATTATTGATTTAAATTTGGAAAACGGAGGAATTATTATGCAGCTTACAGGAGCAGAAATTATCGCTGAATGTCTTTTGGAGCAGGGCGTTGATACCGTATTCGGCTATCCGGGCGGAGCGGTTCTCAACATCTATGACGCTCTCTATAAATACAGCGACAAAATCACACACATTCTATCTGCACACGAACAGGGTGCGGCTCACGCAGCCGACGGATATGCAAGAACAACAGGAAAAACCGGCGTTGTTATCGCAACATCAGGCCCCGGTGCTACAAACCTTGTAACAGGTATTGCAACGGCTTATATGGATTCAATTCCTATGGTTGCGATTACGGGCAATGTTTCGACAGACCTTCTTGCCCGTGACAGCTTTCAGGAAGTGGATATAACCGGCATAACTATGCCGATAACAAAGCACAACTTTATCGTTAAGAACGTAGCCGACCTTGCAAACGTACTGCGTAAGGCTTTCAAAATCGCTATGTCAGGCAGAAAAGGTCCCGTTCTTGTTGATATTCCGAAAGATGTTACAGGAGCAAAATTCGACTTCGAGCCTGTTGCACCTCAGCCGACAGTAAACGAAACATCATCTTCAAAAGCTGATTTTGAAGCCGCAGCAAAAGCAATCAACAATGCAAAGCGTCCTATGATTTATATGGGCGGCGGCGTTGTAAGCTCTGACGCCGAAAAACAGCTTGTTGCATTTGCCGAAAAAATCGACTGTCCTGTTGCAACATCAATTATGGGTCTTGGAGGATTTCCTGCGTCACACCCGCTGTTTATGGGTACAATCGGTATGCACGGCGGCTATGAAACAGGTATGGCAACGGCAGACTGCGACCTTATGATTACTGTCGGTGCGAGATTTTCTGACCGTGTTGCCGGCGACAGAGAAAAATTCGGTGAAAATGCCGCTATAATTCAGCTTGATATAGACAAAGCCGAAATAAACAAAAACGTAAAGACAGATTACAGCCTTATCGGTGACCTCAAAGACACCCTGCAAGCACTTACGGATACAGTCGAAAAATCCGCACACAAGGACTGGATTTCAAAGGTTGAGGAATGGGGCAAAAATTCATCTGTTTCCGAAACACCTATGTCCGATAAATACGCTCACCCATATCATATCATTGACGCCGTAAGAGAACTTACAGGCGACGACGATATTATCGTAACAGATGTAGGACAGCATCAGATGTGGGTTTCACAGAAATACCGCTTTGAAAAGCCACGCACATGGTGTACTTCCGGCGGACTCGGAACAATGGGTTACGGTCTTGGTGCGGCAGTGGGTTCAGCCGTTGCACACCCCGACAGAAAAATCGTTCTGTTCACGGGTGACGGCAGCTTCCATATGAACCTCAACGAGCTTGCAACCGTAAGGTCTTATAATCTTCCGATTATTGTCGTTGTAATGAACAACACAGTTCTCGGAATGGTAAGACAGTGGCAAAAGCTTTTCTACGGAAACCGTTTTTCTCAGACAGACCCGCACAGACAGACGGATTTTGTCGAGCTTGCAAAGGCTTTCGGCATTGACGGTATGAGAATACACAACGACAGCGAGGTTGAAGCCGTACTGAAAAAAGCATTCGACAGAAATTCTCCGGTTGTTGTTGACTGCTGTATTTCACCTGACGAAAATGTACTTCCGATGATTCCTCCGGGAAAAACCGTTGACGATATGATTACAGAAATGGAGTGATACACAATGGCACATAAACAGATTATCAGTCTTTTTGTACACAACCACCCCGGTGTCCTTCTGAGAGTGACAAGCCTTTTTACACGCCGTGGATTTAACATTGACAGCCTTACCGTCAGTCCTGCCGGAACAGACGGATATTCAAGAATGACAATCCGTATTGAGGGCGACGACAACGCTATCGAGCAGTTTATCAATCAGGTTATGAAAATTGTTGATGTAAAGAAAGCCGAAGTACTTCCTCAGAATGAATCCGTTGCATCTGAGCTTATTCTCATAAAGGTAAGCACAAAAACTCATAACGACAATGACATTCTTGCCGTTACATCATCATATCACGCATCACTTGTAAATATCGGCGAAAACTCACTGACATTCCGTGCATCAGGAACACCTGACGAAATCGACACACTTGTAAAAGAGCTTGACCGCTTTGGTATTCTCGAAATGGCACGCACAGGAATTGCCGCTCTCGAAAACGGCGACAGATGTCTTCATAATTCATAATTCATAATTCATAATTCATAATTATTGTGTGAACTGTTAGTTTGTTTGCTAAGGGCAGTAAGTACGAATAATTGACATTAAAAAAAGCGTAACATTATTTTCCTTGTAAGAAATAATGCTACGCTTTTATTTTATGCCTGTTATGACATATATTTCCACTCAAAGTCAAAATAACAGGGCAAAAACTCTTTCATTTGCTGTTTTATCAGTTCAAGTTTAGCATCGTCAACAGGTGTTGTACATTCAAAGGTGAATTTCTTGTTATCAAAATCCTCTTTAAGCGTTCCCTCTATGCCCCATATTTTCAGGCATTTCTGAAAACCGTTATAAGTAAAATCATTGTTATAT
This sequence comes from Acutalibacteraceae bacterium, assembly GCA_051880775.1. Taxonomy (GTDB): domain Bacteria; phylum Bacillota; class Clostridia; order Oscillospirales; family Acutalibacteraceae; genus UBA1213. The sequence continues at coordinate 11,932 of JBJEOP010000156.1, read as the reverse complement.
ACAGACAACGCCGCAATAATGCTGTTTCTTCTGCCGTCTGTGCTGTCGTCAGCAGGACATTTACGGATATATTTTTCACGCATTGTCAGACCGTAATCCTGTGCCGTGCTGACAAAACATTCCCTCAGAAGTTCGTCAAGTGCATTATAGTAAATATCAAGCCCCTCAGCATACGCCATAAGCTCCGCATATACCGTTTTGCCCTCGGTTGTTGAATACAGCCCTGTTTTCGAGAGTTTTTCGCTCATTGACTCAAATGCCGTCATAAAATCCACCTCCGTTTATCCGACTGCTCCTGCCTGTGTTACGGTGACTGACGAAAGCAACGCAAGCTGTTTAAGCGTTACTGTGGTATCGGTCATATCGGTAAAGCTGTAATTTTCTACTCCGTCAGTATGAAATACTGCATCACCGAGAGCGGTCAGCGTTACATCTTCACCGACGGAAAGATTTTTGAAATATTCTGTAATATTTTTTTCAACATCGGCTTTGACATCGTTAAAGCTGTAACCGCTTTTTACCTTAACGCTGACATTCACGCTGACATTTACAGCCTGTGCCTTTAAAACGGATATGCTTATTCCGACTGCCTTGTTGTTTTTCAGTATTTCCTGAACGCTTCTGTATGCACTGTCGTCAGGAATACAGCCTCTGCCGCCCACTGTAACGACAATAGTGTAAGTATTATCGGGAATAACGGTTGCCGACTGTATTCCCTCAACCGATTTTGCAAGAGAAATATAATATTCGCTGTTTGCACCGTTTGGTATATTCTTCATACTATACATAATTCTTGTTCTTAGCTGTTCGTCTGTTTCGTCATTTGTTCCGCCGCTGAAAGCCGACGCATTCTGAATACTTATTCCCACAGAAAAATATGTAACAATAGTCGTAATAGCCTTTGGCGGAACATTATACTGTGTGCCGCTGTTTTCCGCCTCAGCCTCTGCCATTACAAAATTTCCTCCACGAATTATCGTAGCGTCTTCCGAAATAATGAAGTTCAACGCTCCGTCAGATGTTGTACATATTGTTCCTTTGGGTACTGTGACCTCATATTCAAGCGGAGTGTCGAGCTTAAACATAATCTGACCAGTGGCTTTGTCGCCTTTTCTGCGTGAAAGTCCCCTTTGCTGTGCGTGAAGTTCAAGCTGTTCACCGCTTGCGGTATTCGGGAACATCTGTTTTTTCAGCCAGTCAATGTCCGATGTCAGCGAAAATATCTCCCCTGCAAGAAGTCTTATACGAATACCGATGTCACTCACTCTGTCCGCTTCATATCCCGACAGCTCATAGAATTTATTGTTCATTCTTTCGAGAATTTCATCATAAGTACAGTTCATAGCTTTCCTCCTTATATTCTGATTTCAACGGCATTGTTTACACCGTTTATGTCAACAAACACGGTTATTTTGCCGTCTGTAATTTCTGTTTTTGTGACCTCAGCATGTGGAATTTCAAGCAGTGCTTTCCTTGCCTTTGCGGTAATTTCCTCACAGGCTGTCGGTGATGAAATATCTATACTGTAAATCTCACTTCCGAGTGTACGATCATAGACAAATGCTCCGAGTCTTGATGACAAAATAATATATATTTTCTGTTTAAGTTCATCAGTGCCGCATATTCTGTATGCCTTACCTGATGAATCCTTGTCGAAATCGCCGTTTGTATTAAGTGCAGTATCCATATCAGTATTCCTCCCCGTTGATAATAACCTTGCCGTTATTTTTTAAGAATATTGTTGCACCGCCTGCCGAATAAAGTGCAATCTCCCCTGCTTCAAGCTCATAATCATTCGGCGGAATACGAACGCCTATGCACATCTGTCCCGAATCGGTAGGAATGACAACCGCCTCATCGTCTTTTTGCGGAATAAATATCATTCCCGGGGGTGCTGCAAGTGCAAACTGACCCGTACCGTTTGCGGCACTTGCGGATATTCTTCTGTCAGCACTCTGTTTTATTTTGCCTGACGAGGCAGAAGAATTTTTATTTTCGATTTTTGCAATATTTTTTGAAAGCCACATCAGTTTTCTGCCTCCGTATAAAGTGTTGTTGTTTCTCCGTCAGAATTAAGATTGTAGTGTATTTCCTTTACTCTTAATTTTTTGTTGTCATCTTCAAGAATAACAGCCGCCCCTGTACCGCACAAAATACAGCCGTTACATTCAAGGACAATCTGTTCGTAATTTCTGACGGATTTATCAAGAATTTTTTTCGTATCAAGCACACAGCGGCTTTCGCTGTCGATTGTATTTACATACCGTCGGCGGTTGACTTTTAAACGCTTTGCAAAATCATTTTCAAGCGGCATTTCATATCCACCCGAAATACAGGTTCTTGCGATAATATCTGAAATAACACAACTGCGTTTAAGAATACGCTTTTTTGAAATACATCTGTTTTTTCCGCTGTCCGAAATATAAACCACCTCGTCGTTTTTTCTGCCCGATATGTCTATCACACCGAAACAGTCAATTTTCGGAACAGTTTTCAGAAATCTTTTGCAGAACATTTCAAGAACTGCCCACTCACTCATTCCCTTTGATATTATCATTTCACCGTTAAAGGCTTTGTCCGTGCCGATATATTCTTTAAAGCCGAGTACTTTAAGATGTCGCTTAAAAATAAGCGGCATTGACGGCATACAGTATGTCTGCGGCAATGCCTCGTTGTCAAGCAAAATACATTCAAGACTTCTTGCCGTCAGTGTAAGCAACATTCCGCCGCTTGTCTGCTGTTCGGTCTGAGTATCGACAAGACCGCTGAAAATCCTTTCGCCGCCGTTTTCAACAATAAGAGAAACAACAGGACAAACACTTTCATTTACAGCAAAAACCACCGTCAGACTGTCGGCAGGTGCGTCCTCAGATGAAACAAAACTCACACTCAGCGGATAATTCATTGTGCTTTTTCTGCCGTTGATGTCTGTTAAAATATATGTCAGCACAAGGTCACCCTCTTTCCCTTTTCTATCAGAAAATCGGGGCGGCGAACTGACGGATTAAGGTGCAAAAGCTCTTCAATCCTCACACCGTATCTGTAAGAAATATCCCACAAGGAGCTTTTTCCGTCCGCTATTATGTCCGTGCAGTGTTCACTTTGTGACTTTTCAAAACTTTCGGTAAATTCAAAGCTGTATTTAATAACCCCGTCTATATCCTGTGCAAGAAGTTCAAGCGATGAAAAAATTGCATATATCGGCTTTTGCGACGGAATATACAACATTCCTCCGCCACCGCTTTCAAATACTTTTTTCAGTTTTTCAAAATCCTCAATACAGCTTTCGCCGCAGAACTCACCCTCGCCGCTTATCGTCCGTCCGTTTTTACCCATATCGGCCACGGCATTGTTCCCGAACGGTATTTTCTGCCGTGAAATTTTGCGTGAATGAAAAATCCGTATAAACGACGGATTTATCGGGAACACAAAATCCCTGAAACTCATTTTTCCGTCAGTATTCATTTACTTCCTCCTCTGCATTAAGTGTGCGGTCATACCTCATCATATCCCTGTGTACAAGCTGTGATACCCTGCTGAGTTCTGCCGTTTCATCTGATGTAAAGTTTTCTTTTATGGTTGGATTTATGCTTGTTATCTCTTTCACTCTGTTTCCCCCACATTCATTCTCAGGGCAGTTAAGCTCACCTTTTCCCTGAAACGCTCCTTGTCTGCCGAGCTGAAAATCTCGTTCCACATACAGCCTGTAAGAGTGATTTCTGCCCCGTCAATTTCCATCGTTACGGTAAAATTGTCAAGGTCATAGAAATTACAGTTTTCAAACGGCTTTTTGAATTTCAGAGCGGTCATTGACGCTTTATATATTTTTCTGCCCTTTATGTGTGCAATATCGTCATTACAAAAACAGCTTCTCACGCCGTGAATATCACAAAGTGTATTTATTTCAACCTTTTCCGCCTGAAAAAGCTGTTTTCCGTCGATTGAAATACAGACATCACGCCCGTTTATTGTTTCAATTTCTTTCAATCACTCACCCCCGAAATCTATGCCTGTTTCCCTCAGACCGAATTTCATAGTAATTCTGTATCCGAAAATCTTTTTGTCATAGGTACATTTTTCAACGGATACTGAGGAAATCATCTTCTCGCTGTCAAGTTTCATAATTGCAATACAAATGTCCTTTGCCTTTTCTTCGCAGAAGCTTCCGCCCTCTGATTCGTCAACGGCAACGGTTACAATCATACTTTCCGACATCATTTCGCAGTTTTTTACCCCGATAAGAACCGTCCCTGTCTTTGAATATTCAGTTGAGAATGTAACATACGGTTTTTTGACAGGATATTTTACCGCCGTATTTTCGTAAGCCTTTACAAGCTCAAAATCCGCAAAAGCACTGTCGCTTTTTGCCCGTTCAAAGATTTTTTCAAGAAAATTCCCTGTCACCCTCTCACTCTCCCTCAATAACTTTTCTTATATAGGATTTTATGTATGAACCTGACCTGCACGAAAACTCGTCAATCCACAGGATTAAATAGCTGTTTTTGCCGTCGTTTACTCTGTCGCCACGCTTTGCGTATTTCATAAGTTCACTGTCACAGTACATTGTATATCTGTCGGGTTCACTTCTGCCCTCAAAGGTATTTTCAATTCCTCCCTCGGAATTTTTCTCGTATCTCACAGGATAAATAACTGCATTACCCTTTCGTGTTCCGTTTGATGTACAAACCGTGACTTCCGTGCCGATTTTATCAACGGCTTTTTTACAAACATTCCTCATATATCAAATCCTTTCAAACACAAAACTGCCGTCGTCAAAAACCTCACTTACTGCCGAAAACGCATTTCTGCACAGCTTTTCGGCTGAGTCAAGCTGTTTTTCGCTGACAGGCTTAACAGATATATCGCCCACTTTTATTTCACTTCCGTCACCGTCAGTCAGACACCACAGAATATATCTGTAATATGCAAGTGCTGCGGCGGCAAAAGCCAGTCTGCCGCCGTAAACACTCATATCCGTTCCGCTTTTTGTGTGCGACTTAACATATTCGTAAGATGTAAGGCACATAAAGCGGAATTTTATAATATCTTCTGCCGCAAGTCCTGAAAGACGGGTGAATATATCAACAACATCTTCTATATTCAAACCGTCATTCCTCCCATAAAATCAGTATGAAAGCACCTTTGCGGAATCGGGGAATATCTTTGCAAAGCCTGCAATACAGCTTATTGAGGCTCTTTCAAGCTGTCTGTCGATAAGCTTGTCGTAGTCAGTGATGATACCGCCTGCCTGAACCATCTCCAAAGCACAGTTTTTGTCAAGACCTATCATTTTTGTTCCGCTCATCGACGGAATGTGAAGAAGTGATGCACCCATAGGTGTAATCATTTTTCCCGTACCCTGAAAATTCAGTCCCGCCTGAGAATCCTTCATCTCACTCATTGAAAGAATTTCCTGTACAACTCCTGTCGGTGCAAGAATAGTATTAAGCTGATAAGGCGAAAGACCTGCCCAGAGTTTAAGCATATCCTTGTATGTAAGAGTTCCTGTTGAATCCGCTGAAATCACTGTTGCGGCATTACCGTTGCCGTCACCGTTTATAAGCACATCAACGGCGTCTTTAAGCTGTTCTCTTGCTATATATGCACCAATCTGACGGAGTGTTACAGTGAACAGGTCAAGTCGCTGAAACTTCACTGCCTCATAAGACGCAACAAGCATACGACCACGCTTATTGAGCTTTACAAGGTTTTCCTGAGTTTTTACAACTGTCTGCGGAAGTGCAGCACCCTCCATAACAGGTTTAAGTGCCTTGTCATCTTCATTCGGAACAGACACAACCGAACGGTAGTCCATACCGTCAATTATTGTCTTTGCCGCAATAATATCGGGAAGATAATTTGCATTTTCCATACCCTGTCTTACTGCCCTTGAAACATATTCGGGGAAAAGTGCCGCCGAATTTGATGTTTCAAAGAATTTCTGAACGGAATCCGAATGTTCTCCGCCGACCTTGATGTCGTATCTTTTAAGCTGACGCTGATATGCGTCAAGTCCTTCAAGCTGAGTGCCTTTGTAGTTTTCTGACGGGTCAAGTTCTTCAAGAACATCAGTAAGGCTTTTTCCGCTTACACCGTACATACCCTTTTCAAGTTTTATAGAATCATAAAATGCCATAATTTCATTTCCTTTCTGCGGCGGTGTGCCGCTATAAATTTATTTTTTACATTCAACTTAATGTTCGCACTATAATTACGAATTACGCATTAAAGAATAATTCCTGCGTATCCGCTGACGGTATCGACATCAACGACAAGAATATCTCTGCCGTTTGATGAGTCAGGCTTAATTTTACCGTCACTGCCGCCTGAAATTTTGCTGTAACCTACGGTAAGACTGCCTGTGTATTTTACTTTTATGTAGCCGCTGAGCTGTACTGCGGCATAGCCGTCACGGACACTTACACAAATTCCGCAAAATGCTGTGCTGTTTGTTGCCTTGACCTTGCCGTTTGACGACATTTCAACAGGCATACCTGTCTTTACCGTGCTGTCAGCCTCAAAGGTGACAATTCCCTCGTTATAACCGTTAAAACATACATTCATTCTGAAAATCCTCCTTAAATATTTTTGTAAAGTGTGTTGTTGTTTTTCTGTGTGCTGTCTTCCTTAAAAAGCTGCGGCTTTAAGGGAAGAACATTCATCGCCTTTTTTTCAAAAGCCGAGCGGAATTCTTTAAGCTGTTCAACAGTCATATTTTCCGCAACGCTTTCAAGCGATTCGCCGCTGATTTCAGGAAATACAACAGACGCATATTTTCTGACATCTTCCGCAAGCTGTCGGCGATACAATTCGCCGTCGTGTGCCTTTTCGGTAAGTGTGCGGATTTTCTCCGAAATAGCCTTTACTTCTTCTGCGGTAAAGGTCTGTTCCTCACCAGTAAGAAGTCTTTTTTCAATATCCAATATTTTTTTACCTCCGTTTTTATAAGATTTAATTACTCCTGCACCCTTTTGTGCCGGAACTGCGACAAATGACCATTCATAAACATCAGACACTCCGTCAAGTGTTGCATAACACATTTTTTCGCCGTATTTTCTGCCCTTTATATGTTCACAAGAGTAAATATCCTCACCGCATACCGAACATATACGTTTTCTGACAGCACAGCCTACGCTGACTTCTTTTTTGATACCGCTGTCGAGTTCGAGAATAAAATCCCTGTTGCTGTCGCTTATCGGCAGATATGCCCTTGCACAAAGTCTGTAATACGGCTGACCGTCGGAAGTCAGCTTGTCTTTGACATTTTCCAGTTTACAGGCAAAAATCCTTGCACTCTGATTTTTGCTTTCGGGATTATGGTCAAATATACCCGTAACACCAACAAAAAGTTTTTCCAGACTTTTAAGCGACTCAACCGAAAAGCGTTCAAAATCCCTGTCAATTTCGTTGTCGCACAAAACAACAGAAAATACATACACTTCGTCCTCGCTCAGATTTCGTCTTGTAAAGCGGTTTATCTGTTCAAGCTCATTATCAAGCGGTTTTCCGCATAATTCCTCCAAAAAATCACCCTTTCCTGTTACTTTTTTCGATTTCCTCAGCCTGTGCGGAATAAAGTCTTGCCTTTGCAAGCTCAACCTCGTCCTGTAAGTTGATGTTATCCCACACAATGTCAAAATTTCTGTTTATGCCGTGAACTTTAAGATAAATACCGCATATTCTGCGTATTGCCGTTTCAAGAACACGCCTGTAATATTCAAGCTCGCTTGTAAGAATATCAGCCTGCTGACTTGACATTTTTTCGGTTGACGACCACGAAAGTCCCAGAAGAAACGGCGGTATTGACAGCTTTGCGACAATCTGTTCAAGTATCTGACGTACAGGCACCTGACTGTCGGGAATCTGATTGTCGGCACCTATTACCTTAATGCTTACGTCCCCGACTGAAACAAAGTCCTTTGGTTCACGGCTTTTCATAGCCTTGCTCCATTCGGACGCAATCTGCATTGCCCTTTCCTTAGAAAATCCCCTGTCGCTCTCTGACGGCTTGTATGTTACGGCAAAGCGTATATTTCCTATTCTTTCCCAGTTTGTGCCTGTTGCGTTGAGAATTTTAAGAAGAATATCACTCACAAACGGCAAGCCTTTTAAAACTGATGTGCCGTAAATTTTCCCTGCCTCAGGCATAATCGCACTGCACAGCACAAGCTCTGGATATTTTACGGGAATACGCTCTCCGCTGTCGCTGAGTGTACAAATTTGTACATCAAACGGATTATTCTCCGCCGAAAGCTCCACATCATCAAGTGACGCATTATAAAGAGCCGCAACCTCGTTTCCCGACGAATCAAGCACAACCTCGCCAACTGCCGTGCCGTATGTCAGGAGCTGTTCAAGATATGACGAAACAAAGCTTTCTATACCTGTCTGACAGCTGTTCACCCTGACATTTTTCAAAAATCCGTTGAGCATATTTTCAACACGAATATCGCCGCACTCAGCCTTAAAACCTCCTACAAGCCTTATTATCTTGTATATTGCCGCATCAATTATCGGCACAGCCTCACGCAGTGATTTATAAAGGTGCTTTTCGTATGATGTTATCGGCGAGTAATTCCGCAAATCCGAAAAAGGATGCACCGAATATTTTCCGTCGCTTACGGTCTGAACACAAAAGTTGCTGTTTTTATTTTTCTTTTTAAACAAATCAGTATTTCACCTCCGTTTATCTTTCTGACGCAAATGCAAAAATATCGTCGTCGTCATCAAGTGCCGTCGAAACAAAATATCTTACATCGTCCATTGAATGATCGTTTTCTTTGAGCGGTGTATCTTTTCCGCCGCTTTCCCACCTGTACATACCAAATTCCCTTATGCAGTCGGTGCAGTTTCTGCAAATTCTGATACTGCCCTGTTTTAGTGCCGTACTTACACGGCGTATTCCGTCAAGAACATTGTTTTTTGCGGGAATTACTCTGTAATCGCCGTGCCGCCTTATCACTTCAATAAAGCTTGCGGCTGACGGGTCAACAATAATTTTTGATATGTTTCTGCCACCGATAAGCTCACACAAACCACTGTAATGCTCCTCATCGGTTCTTGACACACCCTCTGTGCGTGAATTGTAGTAATATTCGTCAATTCTGTACCACACACCGCCACAAAGTCCCCATAATCCGAACGACGACGGATTGACTGTTCCGTAATCGCAGGAAACAATATATCTGTCAAATTCGCCCACAGGAATATCAGCAAGCATTTTTTCATCGGACATAAACGGATAGACAAGACCCTCGGTTGCCACCCATTTTCCGAGAACATAACGCTGATAAAAGCTGCCCGAATAAAGTTTTTTGTAGCGGTCAAGCATTTTCTTTGACAAGGACGGATTGTCCTCCATACTGAAATGGATATAAAGAATATTTTTTTCCTTTGCCTTTTTAACCCATTCACAACAGAACCAGTGCTGAGGATATTCGGGGTTACAGTTGAACCACAGCTTTGAGTTTTCAACAGAACATCGTGCAACCGCCTGTTCCACAAATGACCTCGGCATTAGCACAACCTCGTCAAAAAGCACTCCGCACAGCGTCATACCCTGAATAAGTGCCGCTGAGCTTTCGTCACGACCGCCGAAAAAGTAAAAGCGGTTTTTGTGTCCTTTGAACGAAACCTCAAAGTAATTTTCGGACATTCGCTCATAAACATCAAAGCCAAGCTCGGACAAAATCGGCATAAGCGGCATAATAACATTTCTTTTTACAGAGCGGATTGTTTTTCCGCATAAAGCAAAGCTGCCGCCGTCAAAGCCGAAAGTCGCCCACAAAACAAACGAAACGCTCATACAAAGAGTTTTTCCGCTTCTTACTGCACCGTCACAGATAATTCCGTCAAAATCCGAGAATTCACTTTCTGGACACCACCAGTTAAGCACCTCAATCTGTTTTTTTGAAAAAGCCTTAAAGTTCATTGTTCATCACCCGATTCATCGCTGTCTGTTTTTTTAAGACCTCCGAGCAACGCCTGATAAAATTCCGAGCCTGTACTCTGAGTACCGTTTTCCGAATTTTCGAGTTTTTCAAGTGCCTTGATTCTGTCAAAGAATTTTATCTCCATAGCGTTGTCCTTAGGGCGTTTGATTTCCGCAACGTTGAACAAATCATATTTATCAAGATTTTCCCCGAGCGGATTTTCCGAAAACATCAGCTTTACTGCGTCCGAAACATTACCGAACGCAAGACGTTCATATCCAAGGCTTGCAAGCTGTCTGAGATTTTGTTTTTTCTCTTTGAACAGTCTTTCGATTTCATCATTGATTTCTTTCCTTTGAAGAAGTGCAAGACCGCTTTTTTCGGGCTGACTGTAACCGGCATAAGCCGCCGACCCCCTTATACAGCCGCTGTTTGCATAGAATCTGCAAAATTCCTTTTCTCTTGAAGTCAGACTATGCAATTTTTTCTGCATTATTTAAACCTCCTTTCAACAATCAGCTAAAACACAAAAAAATTCGACCTCAAAAGGTCGAATTTAATATTTTATTTACATAATTCATAATTTATTAACATTTTATCTTTGAATTTTAAGTATTTTACAATCAAAGCTGTACCAAAAATCAGGCATTTTCCCTAATAATAAAACTTCATAAATTTAATATTATAAAAATCGCAGGCAAGAATATCAGTTGTATCCAGCGGATTAAGAAGTATAAAATTTGCCCCGACAGCAACAAGATAGCCGTCCTTTTCAACTATATTATTTGTACCGATAAGAAATTCAACGTGAACCCGTCTGCCCACCTGTGAGCGTATAAAGCCGTTAAGATACTGAATATTGCTTGCATTTATCGGATACGGCTGATTATATTCCGTTATCGGCATAAAGTCATTCTTTCTGCACGACGGACAAAAATTATTGTCGCCCTCTGCCTCAGTATTACTGAACGGCTCGACAGAACTCGGTGCAAATCTGCACCGTCCCCTTGCACACGTTTCAAGGTCAACTTCTTTTTCAAGCTCAGGATTATTTTCCGCACTGATTTCAGCCATATTCATATTTTCGCTTTCGGGATTATTCTGTTCGTAATTTACGCTGTTTATGTTGTTTACGGAATTTACCGCATTTTCATTGTTTGCATTACTGTTCATAGCAAGGTTATTACTTGCTGCAATCTGTTCAAGTGACGGAGGCTGAACATTCATTGATTTACTGCGTGAATTTGCATTGTCACTGCGGTTAAGACCGTAAATCCGTGCAAGGTCTATTCGGTTGTTGTTTATGCTGCCGTTCACAATAGTCACTCCTATGTTTGTCTGTATTTCTGTGTAGGTATATAAAAGCAGTGATCCCCTACCCGTGTAATGAATTTCCCTATTCCGCCGGCAGGGAAATACTGCGGACACTCACTGCTGTAAGGATTAAAAAAGAAAAGGCTGTTGCCAACCTCGCTCAGCACATTGCCCTCCAAAGCCCAGTCAGCAACCTTGAAGCTTTCCTCGGTTGCATAAAGGTCATAGACATTCTGCGGATTGTACTGACCGCCGACGCTGGTTTTCAGACAGGTGAACTGCCCCATCTGTTCGATAATATTGCGGATATTTCCTCCGTTGCTTATCCGTGCAAATTCACCGTAAGGAACGGTTGCCCTGTTTACTACAACCGTCGCAACAGCCTTCATACCCTCCTCGCCCTCGCCGCCTGCCTCACATTCCAACAGCCGTGCAAAAAGCTCCCTTGTATCCATCTTCTCACCCCCACACCTTTATATTATGCAGACAGACGATAAAGTGACAACTAATAATCAGAGTGGAGTGTGGAGAGTGGAGTGTGGAGTTATTTATGCGAACGGTTAGTCTGTATGGCGAAAACATCAGCAATCACACTCACTCCTAACTCCTAACTCCTAACTCCTCACTCCTAACTCCTAACTCCTTAGCCCTGAGCAAAACTAAAAAAGCGTGATAAACACAAAGGT
>JBJEOP010000155.1:0-25941 GCA_051880775.1 Acutalibacteraceae bacterium | reverse complement strand
CCCTGCAAAACCTTTGTGTTTATCACGCTTTTTTAGTTTTGCTCAGGGCTAATAGTTAGGAGTTAGGAGTTAGGAGTTAGGAGTTATTGTTTGGGCTATAAGTTTTTGCGTAAAGGTTAGTTTATTATAACATTCATTTGTTTCGTGAAATAATAATAATAACTAATTCCGCAGACAATAATTTAATGGTAAAAATAAGTATAAATGCGAATTGGGAGCGGAGGCACTCCGCAGAATTGGAAGCGGAAGCTTGCCGCCGGAGGGGATTTTTATGAAGTGGTTAAAACATCTTAAAACGATAAATAAGCACAGGTGGAATGTAATGAAATTGTGCTTTAAAGTGGGGCTGTATAAACAGGGACTGACGCACGATTTGTCGAAATATTCGCCGACGGAATTTCTTGTCGGTGCAAAATACTATCAGGGCTACCGCAGTCCGAATGACGCCGAAAGGGAAGATAAGGGTTACAGTGCGGCTTGGCTGCACCACAAGGGCAGAAACAAACATCATCTTGAATACTGGATTGACTACGGACTTGATGACGGTCACAAAATGACAGGTATGAAAATGCCGACAAAATACGTTGTCGAAATGGTGTGCGACAGAATTGCCGCCTCAAAAATCTATCGTGGCAAGGACTACACCGACGCCGACGCATACAATTATTTTATTCATTCAAGAAGTCACTATATCATTCACCCCGAAACCGAAAAGCTCCTTGAAAGTCTTTTACTTATGCTGAAAGAAAAAGGCGAGGACGAAACCTTTTCATATATACGCAATAATATAATTCGTAATGCGTAATGCGTAATTCGTAATTGCGGTCATAGTTTATTGTTATCGTCAACTTATTGTCCGCACCATAAATAATTCCTCATTAAAAACAACTCCACTCTCCACTCTCCACACTCCACTCTCCACTCTCATAACTATTCCGTAAGTGCGATATTTTCTTCACCACATTCCTCAATATCTTCCGAAAGATAATTGCGGTTCCAGGTTACATTTTTTCTGACGACTTTTGCAGGATTTCCGGCAATAGCACAGTTATTCGGAAAAACTCCCTTGACAACCGCTCCTGCACCGACAATGCCTGACTGACCGATGACTGTCCTTTTTCCTCCTAAGATAGTTGCTCTTAAACCTACCCAGACATTGTCTTTAATATCTATCACAGGGTCAGAATTATTATCAGGCGGACTGTTTCTCCTGCTGCCTGTTTCAGTATCGAATATCGAGTGTCCGTCTCCGGCATACGTCTTGATGTCACTTGAAAACATAGCATTCTTACCGATGACGATTTTATTGCCGTGATGAAGAACAAATTCATCGTTATGTCCGAAGGTGCAGTTTTCGTTTATTGTAATTTCAGAACCCGACCAAAGAATGATTTTAAAATTCAGACCCGTCTTACAGTCTTTTTTAATATTAACCGTACAGTTAGGAGAAGCAACTGTTATTGCACAGCCTTTGCCGAAGGAAACTGATTTGTCGACCATTATTGTTGTGTTTCCTACATTTTCTCTTAAAGATACCTGACATCCGTTGCAGTAAATATGATTGCCGTATTCATCGTGATAGCTGCCGAATCCTGACGGCAACACAATTTTTTTATGCATTGTAAAGACAAAATCCTTAAATTCCAGATAGCCCATCGCTATTAAACGGTTTTTAATGTTCGACTCGCTTTTGATAAACGGTGCAACAATATAATATTCTGATGAACGGTTTTTAAAGTCGTCAAGGTCGATAAGCCCGTGCTTACCAACTTTTTCTTTTGCAGAGGTTGCTATTAAGGTTGCCTTAATATTGTAATCCCGTTCCAACAGTTCTCTTAACATAACTGAATCGCCGAGAAGAACGATTTGCCGTCCGTTATAGTAGCGTTTAATAATATCAGCAGTAGGCTTGAAATTATTAAGCTTTATTTCGTGCATACTATTCATACAGTTATCCTCCTTAATAAATCAGCCGTCTGTAAAATCAACACAGCTTTTATTGCTGATTTACAGTCGGCTGAATAAATCAATTACTTAAATTTTAATTTTTGCGGATACAGTCAAGTGACGGTATATGTGTATCAAAAGCAACGGAGTCAATAATCTGACCTGAATCCTTATGGTAAACAACAAAGTTAAAGCCTCTGTGATTTACCGCACGCTCAATACCGTTAATTCTGATAGATGTTGAGTTACCCTGTTTGAACAGCTTACTGAACATATCAAGCTGAACATCGTCAACTCTTTCCGAAAGTATTGTCGGGCCGTTGTCGGTTGCAATATTAAACAGTACTTTTCCTTTGTTGATAACTCCGATATAGCTGGTAAGCTTTGGCAGAGCATCAAACGGCTGTTTGAATCCAAGACGGTTTGCAAGTCTTGTTATTCTGTCGTTTATGCTGAGTCCGACATTATCTCTTATTGTCATAACAACAAGATAATCATTTTTCAGCTCCTGAAGCTTTATCATATAATCGTAAATGTCGGTTATAGCTCTGAGCTGCATCTTGTCGCTGATGTAGCCCTGATATCTTGACGGTATATTGATAAGGTCAATAATTGCGTCGTGCAGGATAGCAACCTCGTTCTGAAGAACGGTGTTCTGTTTGCTGAGCACCTCTAATTGCAGGCGATGTTCTTCAGTAGTGCGTTTCCACAAATCGTAGTCAGAGTATGCTTTAAGACCCTTTTTAGCAAGAGCGTCTGCAAGCCAGCTGATACAACGGTCTTTTTCAACAGCGAGTTTTTCATATACCTTATCGTAGTCAATCGGTTCAAAAACCTCAGGATGGTCTATTACATCCTGTTCGGTTTCTACAATTCTGTCCATAAGACCAAGTCTTGAAAGAATAGAATAGAAGCGGCTTGCACCTCTTTTTCTGTTAAGAACGGCAATAAAGTTTTTCTTGAACAGAATTGCAAAGCAAACACCGTGGAATGAATCGGCAATAAAGAAGTCGGAATTTGCGATGTTCTTCATTCTGTCGTTGATGAGTGTACTCGGGAGTATCGGCAATGTCCAGCCGTTTTTCGGACGCTCTTCAAACAACATCTCGGAATATACCTGAGGTTCCAGCGAGAAATGCTTGCATACACGCTTAACGATATTTTCTTTTCTCTTGCTGAGGTCGAGAATATATGCACCGAGATAATGCTCAGGATATTCGATAGTTGACTGTGCAACAAGATCGTCATAATGCTTCTGATCGCAGAGGAATACAGGGTCAAGTACCCATGTAGCGTCAACACCAAAGTATTTATCGCATATTTCAACACCGCTTTCTTCACGAACTGAGAATGCGTCAAATTTCTGCATAAAGAATGACATTTCCGCTCTTGTGTGGTCAGGCTGCCATATCTTGTCGTGACCGAAGGAAGCAGCATAAGCAACCTTATTTCTTCTGTCGTCAACCCAGTCGAGTGTTACCCATTTGCCGAAGAGATTATAAAGAACATTGTTGAAGAGCTGGTCTGAACCTACAAGGAAGGTATCGCAGTGGTCGTTAAGCTCGTGCATTTCCTCCTTGGTAGAATAGAATTTAGCCTTTTCGTAGTTACGGTACGGGTCGTTGATGTAAATTCTCGGGCCGCCGGGAGCTTCCTTTGCACCCATAGGACGTTCAATCATAAGAACCTTGTAGCCCATATCCTGTACCGTGTGGAAAAGTGCATAATATGTCAGAGCACCGCCAAAGTTAGGACAGGTATAAATGCCGACAATACCGATATCATATTTTTGCTTGTAAACATCGCTTACAGCTTCTTTGAGTGTTTCACCCTTATCCATAAGCTCAAAGAATCTTTCACGGTGAGGGTGCTGAGGATAATGCGGACGGATTCTGTTTCTGATCTGATCAAACGGAACATTCATCTCTCTTGAATCCATAAAGCGGGGGAGGATAACCGAGAACAGATCTCCGCCGTGTGCATTGTTGACGAATACCATTGACGTACCTTTTTTGTCGTTGAGTGACGCGTCAATGCTGTTTATGCCCCAGAAATCGCCGACAGTAATATCGCCCTGACGTGGGAACTGACAGAACTGACAGTCAGCACAGGATCTTCTCAGAAATACATTCTTCTGGAAACCGATTTCATAGGTGTCGCCGTCCTGTTCGGGAGTATTTTCACCTCTGAGGTTAGGCTCAGACGGTGTAACGCCGATATATTTTGAATTGTTTTCATAAGTTACTGTGAGGAGGTCAGCTCTCCAACCGTTGCTCTTGTCACGGAACTGAACATTTTTGATGTTTCTTTTTCCACGCAGCTCGTCAAGATACTGAGAGAATATTTTCTGTGACGGAACACCGTGACATACCAAATCCATTGTGTACAGATTATTGTATTCCTTGCCGAGATATGCATAAAGACCGGCAACCTGACACGGAGTACCTGTAAAGAGCATCTCTCTGCCTGAATCAAGAACTTCCTTAACACCTCTGTAAGAGTTGCCGATGCTGCTCTGTACATATTTTGAGCCTTTGAGTTTTTCCAAATCCTCTTTATTGTCAACGATGATATGGCTCAGAATCATATTTTCATCAAAAGCCGCACCGCATACGCAGCCGCCTCTGCCAAGAATTTCCTCTGCAAGAAGTGTAAACACACCGCCTGATGAGCTTTTTGCACGTATTTCGTCATTTGCTCTTGCGGCATATAATTTTGGATTTGCCTCATTCTTATATTCTGTGTGTATTGCAGGACATTGATTTACGCACTTTCCGCAGTTTACGCACTTGCTTTCATCAACAACAGGCATAAGAAAGCCCTCATGGTCGGGCTGCATACTTATTGCGTCAACAGGACACAGGTTTAAACAGGCAGAACAGCCCGTACATTTTGACTTGGGGACATTATTGACATTATTGCTCATAAGATAACCTCTTTTCTATAATTTTAAATATCAAGATAATTATTCCAGAACGAAAGCTGCATAAGCTCTTTTCCTCTTTCCTGATATTGCTTAACTGTTTTGCGGTATTTGTATCTGCTCTTTATCGCTATTTTTTCAAACTTCCAAAGAAGACGGAAGGTTTCGGAAAAGCTCTTCTCGGTTACAAAGCCCTTTCGGCTGCAATAGTCGTAGTTAAGAGCTTTTTTAACACGGTAGAAGTTTACGGGACGAGCCGTGAATGTAGGAGCTACAACAGGCATTTCGTTGTCCTGTTTCTTTTTGGCTGGAAGCAGTAAGCCGTTGCCGGTTATTTTTCTTACAAAGTTTTTCATTCCTTTGAAATCTTCCATACGGCACGACTGTTCATACGCAGGATAGCTGAACGGAACATCAAGAGTATTTATATCCTGTAACTTATAGCCTCTGTTCATAATATCCTTGTGCAGTGCCGCACCGTCCTGTGACTTGAACCAGTCAATTCCGTTAAAGAAATCATTAACGCCGTCCATCAGCAAATCGGCATTTTTGTAACGGTAATATGCAATCTCCCTGAAAACCTGTTCTTTGAGGTCTTTTACAAAATGCTTTCTTTTGTACTTCATACTATGTATTGAGTTGTCGATAAGGCGGTTTCTGAAAATATAGTAGTACATTGAAGATGAGTATTTGTTTTCAAACGGCTCGTGCCATACGCATATACCGTTCATAAGGATAAGACGCTTCATATTTCTCAGACCGTATTCAACGTCATCACCACGGATAAAAATAGGGAGCGGGAGGTTGCTGTCGCTTATTACATCAACAGGGAACGCACAGTACCACCAGGCATTGAATTCTGTTTTTTCTTCAAATTCATTATAAAGACAAGCGTCAACATCAAGAAGATTAAGTCCTGATTTGTGAGAGATAAGATAGCCCTTGTTCCATCTTGCACCTGCCTCAGTCTGAATATACTGTTTGTCAAGACGCAGCATAGCACCGCCGACAAAAGCGTCCTTGTATTCATCTTTCAGCAGTGACAGAATATTGAATGTGCGGTATATTGAATCGGGGTTGATGATAACATCGTCGTCCATAACCAGTACATGAGTGATTTTGTGCTGTTCTCTGCATTTAAGCACTTCAATCATACCTCTTGTAAAGCCGCCGGCACCGCCGGTGTTTTTGTTAAGAAAAATATGTATATTGTCGTTGAGTAAAACATCGTCCTGATTGAGAGTTCCGGCATTATCGGAAATAAATATTTCCAGATGTCCGTTCATTGCAGACTGCTGATTGCTCAAAATATAATCATTAAGCAGTCGAACATTCTTGGTAACAAAAGCCTCTCTTTTAAAGGTGCATATTACCAGTGCAAGCTTAACAGAGCTTACATCGATTTCATCGACTTCTCCGTCGTAATATCCGTCAAGCAATGTTCCTGAGTTACTCAGACAGAGAATTGAAAAACAGAACATACCGCTGTTGCTTTCGGTGTCAAACGGGAAAGTATATACGCCCTCCTGACCTTCTTCTCCAAAGGTTTCCTCGTGCAAAAACTTTGTATCATTTCCGTTAAGATATTTTTCTTTTCGCATAAGAGTAATACGGAATTTGCCCTTTGCGTGAATAACGATTCTGATTTTTTTGATCTTAGTGTACTTGAACCACTTTTCAGCCGAACAGCCGTTAAAATATGTATCAAAGGAAATGGACGAATTGCGTGACATTCCGATAAAGTTCTTGTCCCAGGTGAAATCTATTACACCCTTACGTCTGAAATACATACTTTCTTCGGTACAGATACCTGTTT
Organism: Acutalibacteraceae bacterium; assembly: GCA_051880775.1. Lineage (GTDB taxonomy): Bacteria > Bacillota > Clostridia > Oscillospirales > Acutalibacteraceae > UBA1213. Next base: position 19,255 of record JBJEOP010000155.1, on the reverse strand, counting down.
GCGGAAATAATAAATTTTGAAGCTTCATACTCAATTTCTACCTTCCTGACTTCCTAAAAAAATACTTTTTATTTAATAAAAATGACTTTACTAACATATTGTACTGTTATTTGACGTTTAAGTCAAGGGCATTTTATGATAAAAATATTAAGACAGTGAAAACAATTATCAGGAGAGTGGAGAATTGAGAGTTGAGAGTGGAGTTATTGTAACGGTTAGTTTGTCCGTTGAAATAATAATAATAACTAATGCCGCAGACAATGACTTAACGGTAAAAATCGAATGCGGCAGCTTGCCGCCTGTTGTTGTTTGTTTCAAAAAATCAACAGCAGTCCCTTTGTTCTGTTAAAAGTTTTAATGCGTCGGGGAAGAGTTCAACGCTGCGTTCAAGAATACCGTTCATATAGGCTATTGCCGTTCCGTAATTTGTTACAGGGACACCCTCGTCCTGTGCATATTTAAGTCTGTACTTCATTTCACGCTCACTGAGCATACAGCCGCCGCAGTGAATTACCATTTTGTATTGTTTGATATTTTCGGGAAATTCCGTACCTGAGCTGTATTCAAAATTAAGCCTTTTTTCTGTATATGCCTGTAAACGCCTTGGCAGCTTAACAGTGCCTATATCATCGCATTGACGGTGATGAGTGCAGCCCTCCGAAATAAGCACCGTGTCGCCGTCTTGCAGAGTATCAATAGCCTTTACTCCCGAAAGTGCAAGTTCAAGATTACCCTTGTACCGTGCAAATAAAATGGAAAAAGATGTAAGAGGAATATCACTCGGAGTATCCTCGCTTACTTTTCTGAATGCCTGACTGTCGGTTATGACCATTTTCGGCTTTTTTGCAAGAGATGGAAGCACGGCTTTAAGTTCTGTGTCCTGTACGGTAACTGCGACAGCGTGTGCGTCAAGAATATCTCTTATCGTCTGTTGTTGTGGCAGAATGAGCCTGCCCTTCGGAGCGGCACTATCAATCGGCACAACAAGCACAACAATATCGTTCTCTTCAAGCATATCTGAAATTATATGCCTGTTGTTTTCCATACCCTGTGCCTGTTTTGCGATAAGCTCTTTAAGCTGATATATATTTTCGCCTGTTTTTGCACTTACGCATATTTCATTGTCGGCATTAACATTTACCGCTGAAACATCGCTTTTGTTGTAAGCGATTATGTACGGAATGTTCTTTTGCTTAAAGCGTTCAATCAGTGCGTTATCTTCGGCACTTTTACCGACAGAAGAATCGACAACAAGAATTGCAATATCCGTCTTGTTGAGTACCTGATAGCTTTTTTTAACTCTCAAAGCACCGAGCTCGCCCTCGTCGTCAATTCCGGGAGTATCAATAATCACAACTGCTCCGAGCGGCAAAATTTCCATAGCCTTTGTAACAGGGTCTGTTGTTGTGCCGAGAACATCTGATACTATTGAGAGCTTTTGTGCCGTTACTGCGTTTACAATGCTTGATTTTCCTGCGTTTCTTTTGCCGAAAAACGCAATATGAAGTCTGTCTGCCGACACTGTACTGTTAAGGCTCACTTTAAAATCAATCCTTTCTTTATAGTGTGGAGTTGTTGTTTGGACAATAAGTTTTTGCGTAAAGATTAGTTTGTTGTAATCGTCAGTTGTTGCGTGGAAAAATAACACTCACTAATTTCGCGGAGCAGCCAGCTGAACGGTAACAATAACTTTAAACGCGAATCGGGGGCGGCAGCTTGCCGCTTAAAATCGGAAATCTCTGCCGCCGTTGTGAATGTCGAGAATGTGCTGACGTGTTATTTCACGGACTTTTTCTTTCGGAATATTGTCCAGTTCTTTTAAAATCAGCTTTTCGCCGATTGCCTTTGTTTCGGGGGACGCATAATCTTCAAGATATTCTTTGAGCGTCATAAGTGCGTTTGGGTGACAGCAGTTCTGAATTTGTCCGCTCTTGCATATACTCATAAATCTGTCGCCTGTACGACCCTCACGGTAACAAGCCGTACAGAAACTCGGAATATAGTCAAGCTCCATAAGCCACTTTACAACCTCGTCAAGAGTTCGCTTGTCGCTTACATCAAACTGTTCGGAACATTCGTCGTCTGCTTCGGGTTCGGCATAGCCGCCGACGCTTGTCTTTGAGCCGCCGCTGATTTGCGATATACCGAGATGAAGAACACGCTCACGGCTTTTCTGACTTTCTCTTGTTGAAATAATCATACCCGTGTATGGAACGGCAATTCTGATACAGGCGACAATTTTTGCGAATGTATCATCACTTATACCGTTGTCGAATACATCGGGGTCAATATCGTCTGCACGGCGAACACGGGGAACACTGATTGTATGAGGGCCTACGCCGAACCTTGCTTCAAGATGTTCAGCGTGCATAAGTATTCCGACAAATTCATAGCGGTAAAGCTCAAGTCCGAAAAGAACGCCGCAGCCTACATCGTCAATTCCTGCCTCCATAGCCCTGTCCATAGCCTCAGTGTGATAGCAGTAGTTGTGCTTGGGTCCTGTCGGGTGTAGCTTTTCGTAGCTTTCCTTGTTGTATGTTTCCTGAAAAAGAATATAAGTGCCGATACCTGCGTCTTTGAGTTTGCGGTAGTTTTCAACGGTTGTTGCGGCAATGTTGACATTAACACGGCGTATTGCACCGTTTTTGTGCTTAATGCCGTAAATAGTCTTTATGCTTTCAAGGACATATTCAATGGGATTGTTTACAGGGTCTTCGCCTGTTTCAAGTGCAAGACGCTTGTGACCCATATCCTGCAAAGCAATTACTTCCCTGCGGATTTCTTCCTGTGTAAGTTTCTTGCGTGCGATATGCTTGTTTTTTGCGTGATAAGGGCAGTACAGACAGCCGTTTACGCAATAGTTTGAGAGATACAGCGGTGCAAACATAACAATTCTGTTGCCGTAAAAATCCTTTTTAATCTGTTCGGCAAGTGCGTATATTTCCTGATTTTTTTCTTCAATATCGCAGTCAAGCAAAACAAGTGCCTCTTTGTGAGAAAGCCCTTTTCTCTGTCTTGCCTTTTCAAGAATACTGTCGATAAGTTCGACATTATGTTTGTTTTTTTCGGAATATTCCAGACAATTCCTGATTTCCTCATCATTTATAAATTCTTCTGCATAAGCAGACTTCGGATCATATTTCATTTCAAAACCCCCCAGCGGAGTGCCTCCGCTCGCAATTTGCGTTCATACTTTATTGTTATCGTTAAGTCTTTGTCCGCACCATAAGTTATTGTTATCATTTCACGCAACAACTTATAGTTCAAACAATAATTCCTAATTTCTCATTTTAACTCCACTCTCCACTCTCCACTCTCCACACTCCACACTCTTAACAACTCCTAACTCCTAACTTTTTTGCGTTGCCTTTGGAAACAACTACATTGTAGCCGATTGATTTCATACGGTTCTGCATACAAAAGCGACATTCAGCCGCCTCGTCACCTGTGCAGATTTTGTTGTCGTAGAGAAGATATTTTTTTCGGACGCTGACAGGCGAAAGATTTGGCATAACGACATTTGCACCGGCAAGAATACCGAGTTCACGACCGTTAGGGTCTATTGTGCCGAGTGCCGTAGTTGCGGGCAAAAGTACGTTCGGAACGGTCAGCCGCAAGAGTCCGAGCATAAAAAGCGTGAGTTCAAGAGTGCCGTTTTGTTTGTCGTGAAAGGGTGTATCGTGCTGTGCAATAAAAGGCCCTATGCCGACCATATCGGGTTGCAGTTTCTTGATGAACAGCATATCGTCAGCAAGGTTTTCAGCGGTCTGATACGGCGAACCTACCATAAATCCGCAGCCGACCTGATAACCGATTTTTTTGAGGTCAAAAAGACAGCGTTTTCGGTTTTCGGGCGAGAGATTGTGTGGGTGCAGTTTTCGGTAATGCTCATTGTCAGCCGTTTCGTGACGGAGAAGATACCTGTCTGCACCGGCATTAAAATACGCAAGATAGCTTTCGTAGGATTTTTCGCCTATTGAAAGCGTTACCGCACAATCGGGATAACCTTGTTTTATGCTTTTTATTATGTCAACGATAATTTCGTCTGTGAAATAATCATCTTCGCCGCCTTGAAGTACAAATGTACGAAAACCGAGTTCATAGCCGTTTTTACAGCAGTCAAGTATCTGTTCTTTTGTAAGGCGGTAGCGGTCGGCGTTCTTGTTGCTGTGACGTATTCCGCAGTAAAGACAGTCGTTTTTGCAGTAATTTGTAAATTCGATAAGCCCACGCATATAGACATCGTGTCCGTAATACTGATGACGGACGGCACGGGCTTTTTCAAAAAGATATTCGCTGATTTCGGGTGTAAAATTCTTTATGAGAGTGGTATATTCTTCTTTTGAGAGAATATGCTGTTTTTCGAGTTTATCAATAAGAGCTTTCATACATTTACACCTTTGAACAAACGACCTTTGAGCTTACTCCGTCAAGCATACCGATTTTGCCCGAAAGAGTGTTGATGATATTAACAGGAGCGTCAAGTGCTATGCTGATAATATGCATATTCTTTTTTTGATATGGAATACCCATTCTGCCGATTATGTATTCGCCATAGGTGTGGAGAATTTCGTTCAGCTTTTCGGTTGAGTCTGTGTTTTCGACGATTATGCCTATAATTGATACACGGCTTTCCAAAAAATCACCTCTTTAAAAACAAAAAAAGCACCCCGAAAGGTGCATAAAATTACTGACCGAAAATACATATAAATTTCGGACTTATTATAATAATTTGTCACACCTTTCACATCAGGAATCCCTTTTGTGTCAGAAAATATTGAGATTATAAAACAGTTTTACACACAGCACAAGGCTTATGCGTTCAACAGATTTTACATACATATAATATCATATTTCCATGCATACTGCAAGAAAAATTATTATTGCAAAAAGTAAAATATTTTTATATTTGATTGTAAATTTGCGTTGGGTATTTCAACGGACATCACGTTTAAATATATTTGATTTTTTATGCCGTATAGGATAGAATAAATACATATAACTTTGATATGGAGATTAAAAAAATGGAAAAGATAAAATTTGTAGCACCGTGTTTACTGGGACTTGAAGGCATAGCGGCAGACGAGTTCAGAAGAATGGATATTCAGAATGTTCAGGCAGAAAACGGACGTGTGTTTTTCGAGGGCGATTTAAGCACAATGGCGAGGGCAAATATCGGTTCACGCTATACCGAAAGAATACAGATACTTATGGGTACGTTTCCTGCATACAGCTTTGAGGAGCTTTTTCAGGGAGTTAGCAAAATCAACTGGGAGGACTGGATTGGCATTGACGACGCATTTCCGGTAAAGGGACACTGCATAAACTCTCAGCTTGCAAGCGTTCCCGACTGTCAGAAAATCATCAAAAAAGCCGTTGTAAAGCGTCTTAATTCAAAATATCATACATCTTGGTTTGAAGAAACAGGCAGTGTTCATCAGATTCAGTTCCTTATTATGAAAGATAAAGTCAGCATTATGCTTGATACATCGGGAATGGGACTTCACAAAAGAGGATACAGGGAAAATTCAATCATTGCACCTATTAAAGAAACTCTTGCAGCGGCTATGGCGGATTTGTCGCACATAAGACCGTACAGTCAGGTTATTGACCCGTTTTGCGGTTCGGGTACAATTCTTATTGAGTCGGCACTCAAAGCACTGAATATTGCCCCCGGACTTCGCAGAAGATTTGCCGCTGAACGCTGGGAAAGAATACCCGAAGACGTATGGAGAACTGAGCGTGAACGTGCAAAAGATCTTATCAACCGTGACGCAGAATTTCAGGCATACGGCTATGACATTGACGACGAGGCAATCCGCCTTACAAACGAAAACGCAAAAAAAGCGGGAGTAGCTTCAAGAATACACGTTGAAAAACGCAGTATAGCTGACTTTTCATCAGACCTTGAAAAAGCCGCAGTAATCTGCAATCCGCCTTATGGCGAAAGACTGCTTGATATGCAGCAGGCGAGAGAACTCTATAAGATTATGGGTGAGCATTTTGAGAAAAAACAGGGTTGGAGCTATACAATAATCAGTCCCGACGATAACTTTGAAAAGATGTTCGGACGAACAGCCGACAAACGCCGCAAGCTCTACAACGGTATGATTAAATGTCAGGTATATATGTACTTTAAATAGTTAGGAGTTAGGAGTGAGGAGTTAGGAGTTAGGAGTTGTTGTGCGAGCCGTTAGTTGTTGCATATAGAGTAGTTGGTTGTAACATTGAGATAGAAAGGTTTGGTTTTAGTGAGTGGTTTTGTGCATTTGCATGTGCATACGGAGTATAGCTTGCTTGACGGTGCGTGTAAGATAAATGAACTTGTGAAAACGGCAAAGGAACTCGGACAAACTGCCGTTGCAATAACCGACCACGGTGTAATGTACGGAGTTATTGATTTTTATAAGGCGGCAAAGGCTGAGGGAATAAAGCCCGTTATCGGCTGTGAAGTGTATGTTTCACCAAGACGGCACAATGACAGAGTTGCCGAATTTGACAGGGAAAACAGACATCTTGTTTTGTTGTGCGAGAATAATATCGGCTATCAGAATTTAATTAAACTTGATTCTCTTGCGTGGACTGACGGTTTTTACGGCAAACCCCGTGTTGATGAGGAAATGCTCGAAAAATACCACGAGGGTATTATTGCACTTTCAGCCTGTCTTGCGGGCGAAATTCCAAAGGCACTTATGCGTAACGATTACGAAAAGGCAAAGGAAAAAGCACTTAACTATAAGAGAATTTTTGGCGAAAATAATTTTTTTCTTGAATTACAGGATCACGGCATAAAAGACCAAAAACAGATAAATCCTTATATAATCAGACTGTCACAGGAATGTGATATTCCGCTTGTTGCGACAAATGACTGTCACTACCTTAAAAAAGAGGACAGCCGTCTGCACCATATTCTTTTATGTATTCAGACTAACCATACAGTGTTTGACGATAATTCAATGGAGTTTCCCACAAATGAATTTTATCTCAAAAGCGAACAGGAAATGCGTTCACTGTTTCCGCAAGTGTCGGAGGCTTTTGATAATACGGTAAAAATTGCCGAGAGATGTAATGTTGAATTTGAGTTCGGAAAAACTAAGCTTCCGCATTTTGATGTTCCCGATAACCGTGACCACACGGAATATTTCCGTGACGAATGTATGCAAGGACTGAAAAAGCATTACGGCGAAAATCCCGACAAGTCACTTATTGACCGACTGGAATATGAAATCGACACAATAGACCGTATGGGTTATATCGACTATTATCTTATAGTTAATGATTATGTCAGTTATGCAAAATCCGCAGGAATACCCGTAGGTGCCGGCAGAGGCTCGGGTGCAGGCAGTCTTGCGGCTTACTGTATCGGCATAACGGGAATAGACCCGATAAAATATGACCTGCTGTTTGAAAGATTTTTGAACCCCGAACGTGTCAGTATGCCCGATTTTGATGTTGACTTCTGCAAGGAAAGGCGACAGGAGGTTATTGACTATGTAATCAGAAAATACGGCAGTGACCACGTTGCACAGATTGTCGCATTCGGCACTATGGCGGCAAAGGGTGCAATCCGTGATGTAGGACGTGCGTTGGCTATACCGTATGCAACCTGTGATAAAATAGCAAAGCTTATCCCGAATGACCTTGGAATGACCATAGACAAGGCTTTGACAATTTCCGAAGAACTCAAACAAATTTATGACACAGACCCGCAAATTCACGAGCTTATAGATACCGCAAGAAAGCTTGAAGGCACACCACGTCACGCAACAACTCACGCCGCCGGTGTTGTTATTACGGAAAAGCCTGTAAGTGACTATGTACCGCTTGCAAAGAACGACGAATCCGTTGTAACTCAGTTCACAATGACAACTCTTGACGAACTCGGACTGCTGAAAATGGATTTTCTCGGCTTGCGTAATCTCACCGTTCTGAGTGACGCCGAAAAAATGATTAAGCAAAGGGACAGCGGCTTTTCAATAAACAATATCCCCGATGACGACAAGGAAGTTTTTGAAATGTATGCCGCCGGCGACACCGAGGGAGTATTCCAGTTTGAATCCGCCGGAATGAAAAATGTTCTTGTTCAGCTTAAACCCGAAACTCTCGAAGACATTATTGCGGTAATATCGCTTTATCGTCCGGGACCTATGGACTCAATACCACGCTATATCGAAAACCGCCACAATCCCGAAAAAATCACATATAAGCACCCCTTACTCAAACCCATTCTTGAAGTTACATACGGCTGTATAGTATATCAGGAACAGGTTATGCAGATTTTCCGTTCACTTGCGGGATATTCTCTTGGCAGAGCGGATATTGTACGCCGTGCTATGTCTAAAAAGAAAAAGTATGTAATGGAACAGGAAAAAAAGATATTTATTTACGGTCTTACCGACGAAAACGGAAATGTTCAGGTTGACGGCTGTATAAGACGGGGTGTACCCGAAAAAATCGCAGAAGAAATCTATTCCGAAATGGAAAGCTTTGCGTCTTATGCATTCAATAAATCACACGCTGCCTGTTATGCCTATATTTCATATCAGACAGCATATCTTAAATGCCATTATCCTTGTGAGTATCTTGCGGCACTGCTGACAAGCGTACTTGATAATTCGGGCAAGGTTGCCGTTTATATTGACGAATGTGCAAAGCATAATATTAAGGTTTTGCCGCCGCATGTCAACAAAAGTAATGTCGGTTTTACCGTACACGAAAACGAAATACGTTTCGGACTTATGGCAATAAAAAATCTCGGTAAAGGTCTTATCGAAACCATTGTAAGCGAAAGAAGAAACGGTGAATTTAAATCCTTTTATGATTTTTGCAAAAGGCTTTACGGTCGTGAACTCAACCGCAGAGCCGTTGAAAGCCTTATTAAATGCGGTGCTTTGGACGGACTCGGTGCAAACCGCAGACAAATGCTGCTTGCCTGCGATACTTTTCTTGAATACCTCAACAGTGCAAAAAATCAGAATATTGACGGTCAGCTTGACCTTTTCGGAATGGGCGACAGCGGCGAAACAACCGACAATGAACCGTCACTTCCGAATGTCAGTGAATTTTCCGTAGCTGAACTTCTTGATATGGAAAAACAGACGGCAGGTCTTTATCTGTCGGGACACCCTATGTCAGAATATGATGATGTTATGCGTGTGCTTAAAACCGACAGAATAAGCGACATTGTCAGTGATGAATACAACAACTATACCGACGGAAAAAATGTTGATATTCTTGCAATAATCAGCACGGTTAAGCTCAAAACAACAAAAAACAATCAGCGTATGGCTTTTGTGAATATCGAGGATAAATACGGCTCGGCAGAGATGATAGTATTCCCGAAAACGCTTTCGCAGTACGGTGGAATTATTCAGGAGGGTAATGTTGTACGCATATCAGCTACCGTCAGCCGCCGTGAAGACGAAGAAACAAAACTTCTGTGCAATACCGTATCTTATGCACCGAAAAATGTTTCTGAAATCAAAACCGAAAAAACCGCCGATAACAAAGTGAAAAACAAAGGACTGTATATAAGAGTTCCAAACAAAGAATGTACGGAATATATCCGTGCAAAGCAGATAATTGATATTTTTGACGGAACGACATCACTTTACATCTATCTTACGGACACACACACACTGCAAAAAGCCCCCGAAAGTATGCGTGTTGACCCGAATGATGTAATGATAAGAGAACTCAAAAAACGCATAGGCGACAAAAACGTCGCACTTGTAAAGTAAAAGATATGTGATTGTTCAGGGAGATATTATTATGTTTGATGAAAAAGTAAAAGCAGTGTTAGAGAAAGCCGGTTGGTATGAGGGCAGAAATATTGATATTTCTCAGCAGCTTTTTGTTTTGAATGATCTTGGATTTGAAGTATTTGATAAAGCTATTGAATTTTTTAAGCAATACGATCAATTAAAAATCCCGAGATTGTATGATACTAATTACAGCGGCGGAACATCTCTGAATGACTTTAATCACTTTAATATGCTTATGATGGTTCAGTACATATATACAAGTAAAGGCAACGAAAGAACAAACAGAGTAAAAGCCCTTTGTTCAATAAAGGGTTGTGATGAAAAAATTCTTCCGATAGGCTCGTTGCATAATTTTGATATCCCGATATACATAACGGAAAGCGGTAAAATTATAGGAGAACGTGCTGTTTACGGTAACTCAACAGAGGAGGGAATTGCAAATATCATACTGGGCAGTAAAACTATCGGTTGCTTACCTGAACCGTATGAATTCCCTGAAAAGAAAAGCCTGAGAACTGAAAGATATAACGAATTTATATCACGCTGTATAACAAAATTAAAATACAGCGATAATCAGGTGTCTTGGCTTTATAACAATTCCTTGTCATATTCAGTTGAGGTCGAAAATTATCTCAGACATATTGTCTGTGCTAAGTCGCTTGTTTTAATCATCTCAAAGGATTGTAATGAGTATTTATATTCCTTTTATAACTTTGATACAAGATTGATATTTTCATATTACAGCACTGACTATGAACGAACAAAGGCAACAGGTGAAAAGATATTTTCAAATTTTGATATAACCGATAATATCAGAATAAAAGTAAAAGATAAAACCTTTTCTGTACCTGACCTTAATTTTTTGGCGTATGACAAGCATAGTGATAAGTTGGTTATAATGTCAGGAAAAGACCTAAATCAAAATAAAATTCTGATTTACGATTTAAACGGAGATTTGATTAAAAGCATTTTACCGCAAAAAAACGGATACTTTTATGATATGAAAATCGACAGTATAGGTTATATTACTGTTAAATGTAATATAAACGGAGAAATTATATATTATGAGTTGAACGGAATTGATTTAAAAGCAGATATATTGAGATAAAAACAGAAATACAAACAATGCTGAATAAGTAATTTTTGCGTAAAAACACTTTGTAAAAATATATTTTACTTGATTATTCTTTTTTTGTTGTTTATAATAATATCATAATATTATCAGTTGAATTAAATTGGAGGATGGCGAAAATGGAAAAAAAGGCAATAGCAGTTTTGACAAGCGGTGGAGATGCACCGGGAATGAATGCCGCAGTAAGAGCAGTAACAAGAGCGGCTCTTGCAAAGGGTATGCGTGTACTCGGTGTACGCAGAGGATATAACGGTCTTTTGAACGGTGATGTTTTTGAAATGAATCTCCGCAGTGTTTCAGATATTATTCACAGAGGCGGTACTGTACTTTATACAGCACGCAGTCTTGAAATGCTTACACCCGAGGGACAAAAGAAAGCCGCTGACACCTGCCGTCAGCTCGGTATTGTCGGTGTTGTTGTAATCGGCGGTGACGGTTCATTCAAGGGTGCAAGAGCATTGTGCCGTGAAGGAATACTCTGTATCGGTATTCCGGGTACTATCGACAACGATATTGCAAGCAGTGATTATACAATCGGCTTTGATACTGCTATGAATACCGCTATGGAAATGATTGACCGTATCCGTGACACAGCACAGTCACACGACAGATGCAGTGTTGTTGAAGTAATGGGCAGAAGATGCGGCGACATAGCACTCGAAACAGGTATTGCTGTCGGTGCAAGTGCAATTCTTGTGCCGGAGGTTCCGTTTGACTTGCAGAAAGATGTTATCGACCGTATGATGGAAACAAGAAAAACAGGCAAAAAGCATTTCATTATCATTGTTGCCGAGGGTATCGGCGGTGTAAGTGAAATCGCAAAGGAAATAGAAGAAAAAACAGGTATCGAAACAAGAGCGACAATTCTCGGACACGTTCAGCGTGGCGGTTCGCCGACAATCCGTGACCGTGTTGTTGCAAGCCAGATGGGCTACAAAGCCGTTGAGCTTATCAGCAACGGAATCGGCAACCGTGTTGTAGTAATGAAAGACAATCACATTGTTGACTACGATATAACAGAGGCTCTCAATATGGAACGCAAGTTCAACAAAGAGCTTTACGACATCGCCCTCAGCATTTCTATCTGAGTGTGGAGAGTGGAGTTGTTTTAAGTTAGGAGTTAGGAGTTAGGAATTAGTGTCTGTGGTTAGTTTGTGCGTTGAGATAACAACAATAACTGATGTCGCAGACAATGACTTAATTGTAAAAATAAGTATGAGTGCGATTTGGGTGCGGCAGCTTGCCGCCGGAGGCACTCCGCATAAAGAGGTGGTAGCTGTGAGTCCTGACCCTTATGGGAGATACAATTCAGAAAACTTAGTCACAGGACGCACAGCGTGTTTTTTGCGTCCTTGATACAGAAAGGACGGATTTTATGGTCAATTTCTATAAGACTGTAAACGGCAGAATACAGGAAATAGAAGAATATGAGGTCGGCTGTTGGGTGAACTGTATTGCTCCCGATGATGAAGAAGTGCAGTATCTGCTGAATTTTTTTGATATACCGCCTGAACTTCTCCGCTCGGCACTTGACGAAGAGGAATCGTCACATATAGATAACGAGGACGGCACAACGCTGATTATTATTGACATTCCTGTTGTCGAAAAGGTTTCAAAAAACATCACTTATTCAACAATGCCAATCGGCATAATGATTACCGAAAATAATGTCATAACCGTTTCACTGCGTGAAAATCCTATTCTTAGCGAAATGTCCGAGGGTGTTGTAAGAAATGTTATGACAAGCTACAAAACGCACTTTGTACTTCATATTATGCTGCGTATGGCGACAAAATACCTGCAATACCTTAAACAAATTGATAAAATAAGCAACCGTATTGAGCGTGAACTCAGAAAATCAGCAAAAAACAAGGAACTTAATCAACTGCTTGACATTGAAAAGTCCCTTGTGTATTTTTCGTCGTCTTTGAAGTCAAACGAAATCACGCTTGAAAAAATTATGCGTGGAAGATACATCAAACTGTATGAAGAAGATCAGGATTTGCTTGAAGACGTGCTTATCGAGATTAAACAGGCAGTCGATATGGCGGCAATTTATCTCAATATTTTAAACGGTACTCTTGATGTATTTGCGTCAATTATTTCCAACAACCTTAATGTCGTAATGAAAATTCTTGCGTCACTCACGCTTATAGTATCCGTTCCGACGGTTATTTCAGGTCTTTACGGAATGAATATTGACGGCGGCTTGCCGTTTGATAATTTCTGGTGGTTTCCGATTGTATTGTCGGCGGTGCTTATGTTCATAATGTACCTGATACTCAAAAAGAAAGATATGTTTTGAATAGTTAGGAGTTAGGAATTAGGAGTTAGGAGTTGTTGTGACCGTTAGTTTGTGCGTTAAAACAAATTTGTATGGTTAAAGAAACCTCACTGTAAAACATCTTTACAGTGAGGCTTTTGTTTTCTGATATTCATATATCCTTGGAATGATAACAAAAACTAATGGTGCGGACAATAACTAACGATAACAATAACTTTGAACGCAATTTGGGTGCGGCAGCTTGCCGCCGGAGGCACTCCGCCAGCTTGCCACTTATATTATGTCACGGATATTGTCGAGTACAGCACTGATTACTTCTGCACGGTTGAACGGTGTTACAAAGTAAAAACCGTCAGCGTGGGGACGCATAATTCTGCAAAGCTCAGAAGCAATCTGTACACCGACTTCCGTTGACTGTTCACGGGTCATATCGGGCTTAAAGCGGTCAACAAGTTCCTGCGGAATTGTCATTCCCGGAACTTCATTTTTCATAAAGTTTGCGTTTCTGTAACTCACCATAGGCATAATTCCCACAAGAACTTTTACGCCTTTTGAGCGAGCCTGTTCAATAACAGGTATTGCCTTTTCTGAGAATACTGGCTGTGTAAGCACGAATGTTGCACCGCCGTCTATTTTTTTGTCAAGATGTTTCAGAGAAAATTCGGGATTTCTTGCCATAGGGTCAAATGCACCGCCTATTGCGACGGGGTCTTGTGCAAAAACATCTTCATTCATCTGATGTATAAGCGTCATAAGCTGTGTTGAACCTATGTTGAACACGGGCTTTATAACTCCACGGTCAGTTTCGGCGATATGGTCGCCCGTAACCGCAAGAACCGCTCTTATCCCCTCACTGTAAGCACCTAAAAGTGCGGAACGCAGTGCATTTATATTTTTGTCACGACAGCATATATGAGGAAGGGTGTCTATGCCGACTTCACGCTTAATTCTTGCCGAACATACGACAGAATCCATTTTTGCGTGACCGAGCGGAGAGTCTGAAACGGTTATTATATCGACGCCGCTGTTTTTAAGGATTTCTGCACCGCTTAACAGCTTGGTAAGGTCGGCATTGTTCGGAGGGTCAAGCTCAGCGGCAATAACGAACCTGTTTTCGGTAAGCTGTGACGAAAAAGCGGCTTTGCGTGTTTCGATTTTTTTAAATGCCGTAATATTTTCGTGAGGTGTTTTCGGGGAGTTTTCTATTGTTTCACCGAGAAGCCTGATAAATTCGGGATTTGTGCCGCAGCAGCCGCCGAGTGCTGAAACGCCGAGCGAACAGAATCTTGCCGTCTGTCCGGCAAAATAAACAGGTGTAGCTGTGAATACAGTTCTCTGGTTTTCCACTGACGGGTAGCCTGCGTTAGGCATTACGGAGGTGTACAAATCCGTATGTTCGTTGATGTAAGAAAAGAACGTAGCGGCAAAATTATAAAGCTGTGCAGTTCCGCAGCCGCAGTTTAATCCCACCATAGTGAGTTTATCCTTGTTTTGTACAATGCTTTCAAGAATTTTGTTAAGAGAAATTCCCGAGCGTGTGTGTCCGTCAGGCAGGACTGTAAAGGAAGTGATGATTTCCGCATCGGGCAGTTCAGTGAGAATATAGTCTATTGCAGGCATTACTGCGTCAAGCTCAGAGAGAGTTTCAAAGATAAATGTCTTTGCACCGCATTCAATGAACGAGTCAACAATAATTTTATATTCTGACAATCTGTCACGGGGAATTTCCGTATTTTCATATAAGGCACTCACATTAGCACATACAACGGCTTTATCCCTTGCACATTCGGCAGCGACTACATAGCCGCTTTTTATGATTTCTGAAAGCTCATCGTGTGAAACTCCGAGTGTAAAGCTGTTTGCGGAAAAAGTGTTTGTGCGTATGATTTTTGCACCTGATGCTATATATTCGCAGTGTATTTGTCTGATTATATCGGGATTTATGACGTTGTATTTTTCACAGAGAGCGGAGCTGAGTCCCGTAATCTGAGAAAAATATGTTCCCGTTGCACCATCGGCAAGAACGGTTTTGTTGTTTTGAAAAAGTTGTTTAAGCGTCATTTGTTTCTCCTGAAAAAATGTTTAATTTATAAATGAAAATATGTTTTTATAGTATAAACGAAAAACGGATTAAAATAAATTATTTCAATCCGTTTTATGCCTGATATTCAGTTATAATGGAATTATTTGCCGTTTCTGAGTTCATCAAGACATGACTGACATACAGTCTGGTTTTTGTAATTGACAATATTTTCGGCAGAATTGCAGAACACGCAAGAGGGTCTGTACTTTTTGATGATAACGCTGTCGTTATCGACAAAAAATTCCACTGAATCCACACCGTCAACAATGTTGAGTGACTTTCTTATATCAGCAGGCAAAACCAATCTTCCGAGTTTGTCAATTTGTCTTACGCAACCTATCGCTCTCATTATTGTTCCTCCCGAATTTTGAAATTTCAATAAAATCTTTGAATATATATTACTATTTTTTTCCATAATTGTCAATATCAAAAATGCATATTTCGATAAAAATTTTTAGATTATTAAAATAAATATGTTTTAAGCGGTTGTAACGACATTATATAACAAATTACAAATAATCCCGATAAAAAGCGGCATACAACAATTTATTCAAAATAATAAAATCAAAATAAAAATGCAAAAATAGTATAAAAGTAACTTGAAATAATACTGTATAAATCGACAAGTTTTACCATATATCAACAATAAAAACAAGTATGAATTTATATTAAAGCAATTCTATAATAAAATCAAGAATGATAAAGTATTATTTATATTATAATTGTACTAAATAATCCGTCAGAACGGGGGCTGTCTTATGCTGAATTATATATGGGCAGGTATGATTATTGTCAGCTTTATATGTGCTTTAAGCACAGGCAGAATGGAGGAGCTGTCAAAAGCGGCAATAAACGGAGCAGATAAAGCGGTAAGTCTGATTATTTCTATGGCTGGAGTAATGTGTTTGTGGACAGGGATAATGAAAATTGCCGACAGAGGAGGACTTACCGGAATTATTGCAAAAATACTGTCGCCTGTTCTTTCCCGTCTTATGCCCGATTACGAAAAAGACAGTGCCGCAATGCGTGCGGTGAGTGCAAACATTACAGCGAACATTCTCGGACTGGGAAATGCGGCAACACCCTTCGGACTTATTGCAATGAAAGAAATGCAAAAAGAAAACCGTCTGAAAACCCAGCCGAATAACAGTATGGTTATGTTTGTTGTTATGAATACTGCGTCAATACAGCTTATACCCACAACAATAGCGGCATTAAGACAGGCGGCAGGAAGTAATCAACCGTATGATATTTTACCTTATATATGGATAGTGTCCTTTTTGTCGCTTGCTGTCGGAATAATTCTTGCAAAGCTGATTTCACGAAAAGAATAATTCAGTGGGGTGCATTATATGGACAAAATCGGAATATATGTTGTGCCTGTTGTAATTGTACTTATTGTTGTTTTTGGAGTAATTAAAAAAGTCAATATATTTGACAGCTTTACTATGGGTGCAAAGGAGGGCATAAGCTCACTTATAAGTATAGCACCGTCGCTTATAGGATTGGTTCTTGCGGTCACAATGCTCGACTCATCGGGCTTTTTCGACATAATCACGGAGGCATTGTCGCCCTTGTGTGAAAAAATCGGAATACCGCCTGAGGTTGTTCCGCTCGGACTTATGCGACCTGTTTCGGGCAGCGGTTCGTTTGCCTTGCTTAATTCAATACTTGAAAAATACGGTGCCGACAGCATAATCGGAAAAACCGCCTCCGTTATGGCTGGTTCAACGGAAACTACATTCTATGCAATAACGGTATATTTCGGTTCGGTAGGAATACGAAAAACACGGCATACAATCCCGTCAGCTCTTACGGCGGATTTATGCGGAATAATTTTTGCGTCATTGACGGTAAGAATGTTTTGATGAGCAAATAAATTATTATAAAAATCCGTAAAATAAAATGATATGTATTGACAAGTCATTAAAATCATAATATAATAATATTACAAAATATTAAGGAGGCAATATTATGGCAAACTTACAGGTGAGATTAAATGATGATCTGAAAGCACAGGCAGATATGCTTTTTGCAAGTCTGGGTTTTGATACTTCTACCGCCGTGCGAATGTTCCTGACAGCAGCAGTTGAAAACAACGGATTGCCTTTTGAGGTACGCCATAAATCTATGCCCGAAGAATTGCAGAGGGCAATTTATGAAAGCCGCAACAGAGTAAACCTGAACGGCCCGTATAATACTGCCGAAGAAGCGGTTGCCGCAATGCTGGAGGACTAAATGGTATATCAAATTGAATTTACAAATGAAATGAAACGAAATGTCAAGCTAATGCGTAAGCGTGGAAAAGATATTTCAAAGCTGATTGCCGTACTTAATTTACTGGCAAACGGTCAGCCGTTACCACAAAGCAACAATGACCATCAGCTTACAGGAAATTTAAAGGATTTTCGTGAATGTCATATTGAGCCGGATTGGTTGCTTATGTATCAGATTCACGATGATGTATTGATACTGACAGCTACCGCCACAGGCACACATTCGGATTTG
The DNA here is from genome assembly GCA_051880775.1 of Acutalibacteraceae bacterium. Lineage (GTDB taxonomy): Bacteria > Bacillota > Clostridia > Oscillospirales > Acutalibacteraceae > UBA1213. Next base: position 1,484 of record JBJEOP010000155.1, on the reverse strand, counting down.
TTCGGAAAATAAAATCGGAAATTTGGAGTGAGCAATATGAAAAAAATAAATGAAAAGTTTTATGAGTACAAAAAATGGTTTATGGTAACAAGTGATTCACACGGATGCACTTGTACACTTGTAGGACTGGATAAAAAAGGCAACTTTGTATTTGTAAATTCCATATTAGAAAATATCGGACCTGCATATTTCACGAATGATACCATTTATATCATCACCCGTAGAGAACTGGAATTATATGCAGAACGGTCACTTAATAACAAGCATATAACCTATGAAGAGTATCAAGACATTCTTAAAAGAGCAAAAGAAATTGAAATGAAAAATGATTGAGCAAAATCTTATATATGTATCTTTCAGAGGGACTGCTTTCGGCAGTCCTTTTTTAGCTGTTTTTACTTTTAAAAAACTTCATTGTCGGTAAGAATGTTTTGATTTTGTCAGAAAATATGTTAAAATATAAAAGGTGATGTTCAATGCTTACGGAAAAAGAAAAAATGCAGAGGGCAAAGGTCTATATGCTGAAACTCTCAGCCGGGATAAATCCGATAGACGACAGCGATATGAATAATGATACAGTTTTAAAGAATGAACGGCTTTCAAAATGCTTTGCTTATGTTGCAGAGGTGCTTGACGGAGCTATAAACGGCAAATCAGAAATAAAGCCTTCTGTTTCAAAAAAGGGCAAAAAGCTGTTTTCAATTACCGCCGAACAGCTTACAAATATAAAGATTAAATCGGATAATATACCTGTTTCTGAGCTTACTTCCGAAATAAACAGCGTGGTTGATGATACCAATATGAAAAAATTACAGCCGAAAATAATAAATGACTGGCTCGTGCAAAACGGCTACCTCAGCAACCGTGAGGACAAAACAGGGCATAATCACCGTGAACTGACGGAAAGATCGTCTGAAATAGGCATAACGTCAAAACAGGGAATAGGTACATTCGGCGAATATACAATTATACTTTATTCGGAACAGGCACAAAAATTTATACTTGACAATCTTTCGGAAATCATAGATGAAAGCAATAATGCAAAGGAGAATGACGATGTACAAGGTAATTGATATTATAGAGGCTGATTTTGGCTGTGAGGGCTTGCCCGACGGAGAGGAATATTGCGTTGATGTTGTTTTGCAAAATATTGATACGGCTGAAACAGTTACCGTAAATGTTCCCGACGCAGAACTTTACAGAAAAGAAATAAACACTGGTTCAGTTGTAAAATTTGAGAATAATGTGCTGACAAAGGTATAATTATCGTAAAACTACTGATAATATGTTTCGTGCGAATGTCGAAAAAACGGCTGTTTAAGGCGTTTTTGAAACTTTTTGAAAAAAATCAAAAAAATTTTAAAAAAAGTGTTGACAAAAGGGAATGGCTGTGGTAATATAAACAAGTCGCCACGAGAGAGGGCAAACAAAAAGAGAAAAAATGAGGTTCGGACTTGAATGTTCCTGAGAACTTCAAAAAAGAT
>JBJEOP010000154.1:0-26089 GCA_051880775.1 Acutalibacteraceae bacterium | reverse complement strand
GCCTACCATTTCGACAGAACACCTTGTGAAAAATATCCTAACACATTTATGTCACAATGTCAAATGATTTGAATTCTTTGCTTGACACAAATCAGAATTAACTGTATAATAAAATTACAAGGTGGTCTGTCTGATAAACGGTCAGCCCCCATATATGCAGTATGAAGTAACCGCACATTTAGGCTTCGGGCGGTTACTTCTTTTTGTTATGTAAGGCAATAATTAAACCGACGGCTGCAATGCAAACGCCGACTACATCAATAATTACTGATGTAAAGGAAAAAAGTCCCTCATAAGTTACCATACAATCACCCCCTTGTATTTCACTCGGGGGCGTAAAAAGCATGCCCCCTTTATAAAAATCGGGGACTCGCCGCCTACCATTTCGACAGAACACCTTGTGAAAAATATCCTAACACATTTATGTCACTATGTCAAATAGTATCCGAGTGATAATGAACTAACTATCAATGAGAACCTGCTGTTTAAAAAAATCATTGAAAATTCAAAAATTCTATTGCTTATTTGACGAAAAATGTTTATAATTAGGATTGTATGAGAATACATTGCAATATTCAATTTGAAAGGGGTTAGTTCACATGATATATTCCAAAGAAGTGGAAAGAATGTGTCCTGTAACAAAGGGACCTCATCATGGTCCTGCACCTATTCCTGAAGAGGGAAAATGGGTTAAATCAAAGGAAATTACTGATATTTCCGGTCTTTCACACGGAGTAGGCTGGTGTGCTCCTCAGCAGGGTGCCTGCAAGCTTACACTTAACGTAAAAGACGGTATTGTTGAAGAAGCTCTTGTTGAAACAATCGGCTGCTCAGGTATGACTCATTCAGCTGCTATGGCTGCTGAAATTCTCCCGGGCAAAACTCTCCTCGAATGTCTTAACACAGACCTCGTATGCGACGCTATCAACACAGCTATGAAGAACATCTTTGAACAGCTCGTTTACGGCAGAAGCCAGACAGCTTTCTCAGAGGGCGGTCTTCCGATCGGTGCAGGTCTTGAAGATCTCGGAAAAGGTCTTCGTTCACAGGTTGGTACTATGTTCAGCACAAAGGCTAAGGGCGTTCGTTATATGGAAATGGCAGAAGGCTATGTCATTAAAACAGCTCTTGATGAAAATGACGAGGTTATCGGCTATCAGTTCGTAAAAGTCGGAAAGATGCTCGAAGATATTCGTCACGGCGTTGAACCTAACGAAGCATATAAGAACAACATCGGTCAGTACGGTCGTTTTGATAATGCGGCTAAGTATATTGACCCTCGTGAAGAGTAATAGGTAAGGAGGAACTTAATTATGGCAGTTACATTTGAAAGTATGGACAGAAGAATGCCTAAGATTGAGAAATGCCTTGCCCAGTATGGTATTGCAAATCTTGAAGAGGCTCGTCAGATTTGTCTTGACAAGGGTTTTGACCCTTACAAAATCGTAAAAGATATTCAGCCAATCGCATTTGAAAATGCAGGTTGGGCTTACACACTCGGCTGTGCCGTTGCTGTTAAGAAGAACGTTGAATCAGCTGCTGACGCTGCTGCTGCAATCGGTGAAGGTCTTGAAGCATTCTGTATTCCGGGTTCTGTTGCTGAACAGAGACAGGTAGGTCTTGGTCACGGTAACCTCGGTGCTATGCTCCTCAGAGATGAAACAAAGTGCTTTGCATTCCTTGCAGGTCACGAATCATTTGCGGCTGCTGAGGGTGCAATCGGTATTGCAAGAAACGCTAACAAGGCAAGAAAAGAACCGCTTAAAGTTATTCTTAACGGTCTTGGTAAAGACGCCGCTTATATCATTTCAAGAATTAACGGCTTTACTTATGTAAAGACTCAGTTTGATTATTACACAGGCGAACTTAACATCGTTGAAGAGAGAGCTTTCTCTGACGGTGAAAGAGCTGCTGTAAAGTGCTACGGTGCAGATGACGTTCGTGAGGGCGTTGCAATTATGCAGCACGAAAATGTCGGTGTATCTATCACAGGTAACTCAACTAACCCAACCCGTTTCCAGCACCTTGTTGCAGGTACATACAAGAAATGGGCTATTGAAAACGGCAAAAAGTACTTCTCAGTTGCTTCCGGCGGCGGTACAGGACGTACACTTCACCCTGATAACATGGGTGCAGGTCCTGCTTCTTACGGTCTTACAGACTCTATGGGTCGTATGCACGGTGACGCTCAGTTCGCAGGTTCATCATCAGTTCCGGCTCACGTTGAAATGATGGGACTTATCGGTATGGGCAACAACCCGATGGTTGGTGCTACTGTTGCTTGTGCAGTTGCTGTTTATGAAGGACTTAAAAAGTAATTTTTAACTTTAATGTATGGTCGCCGAAAAATTTATTCGGGGACTTTACCACGAAATTCCGAGCTGTTGTGTTCATCAACAACTCGGAATTTTTTGGTTATGCCACTCCTGAAAGGATAATGAAAATGTACAGAAAAATTAAGCAAAGGATTTTTGAAATAATAGAAGTATCAAAAGACGGTGACAAAGCAAGTAAAATCTTTGATATATGTATAATGGCTTTAATTATCATAAATTCAGTTTTAGTAATTGCATATACATTTGATATTCCATTGTGGCTCAGAAAGTACTTTGTATATATTGAGATTTTTTCCGTAATTATTTTTACAATAGAATACTTACTGAGAATTTATACCGCCGATTTGCTGTACCCCGAACTGTCACCTGTTAAGTCACGGCTCAGATATATTTTCTCATTTATGGCAATCATTGATTTGCTTACAATACTTCCTTTTTATATTCCGCTTATTATTCCGATTGATTTGCGGGTATTGCGAATGATAAGGATTGTACGGTTATTACGGATATTTAAAATTCATCGTTATACATCTGCACTGTCAACTATATTGCAGGTATTCAAAAATAAAAGACATCAGCTTGTATCTTCAATCGTTGTTGTATTTATACTTATGATAATAGCGTCAGTGCTTATGTATAACATTGAAAATGAGGCTCAGCCTGATGTTTTTGATAATGTTTTTTCAGCACTTTGGTGGGCTGTTGCAACATTTACCACAGTCGGATATGGCGACATTTATCCTGTAACGGTAAGCGGAAAAATTTTGGGTTCAATAATAGCTCTTCTCGGTATCGGACTTATAGCTGTGCCTACCGGTATAATTTCAGCAGGCTTTATGGAAAATATTGATAAAAACAAAGACAATGATAATGAAGATGATGAAAAATGCTATTGCCCGTATTGCGGCAAAAAAATTAAATAAAAACATTATTATTTTCATAGTCTGTTGTCGGTGCTGCTGTTGCTTGTGCAGTTTGAAGTTGCTGTGACGATTGTATTATTGTTGTTTTGTAAGTATTTTTACTTTCTGATTTATATACTGAAAATTATTTTTGATGTTTTTGTATTGAAAAAAGTGCTTGCGGATATTATAATAAATATATCTTAAAAAAGAAAGGAATTTTTATTATGGCTAAAATTACCAAAGATACTATTATCGGAGATATTCTTGATATTGACAGCACAACAGCACCGCTTTTTTTGGAGATAGGTATGCATTGTCTTGGCTGTCCTGCTTCAAGAGGAGAAACAGTTGAACAGGCTTGCGAGGTTCACGGCGTAGATGCCGACGCACTTGTTGAAAAACTCAACGCTCACATCGAAAACAAACAGTAATAGTTAGGAGTTAGGAGTTAGGAGTTGTGCAGACGGTGGGTTTATGCAAACCGCAAAGATTATCTTTAAATAACTTCAACTCCTTCTTTAAACTTATGGTATGCACTAATTACGCATTACGAATTACGCATTACGAATTGGTACAGAGGGTGGTATTATGTTCAGACTTGATGAAAGACTGGCACTTTGTGCGTCTTTTGTGCGAGAGGGTACTAAACTTGCCGACATAGGAACAGACCACGCTTATCTTCCTGTATGGCTTGCGAAAAACGGCAGAATTGTTTCAGCCGTTGCCGCAGACATAAGACCAAAGCCGCTTGAAAATGCAAAAGAAAATATCAGACGCTATAATGCCGAAAATATGGTGTCAACCGTGCTTTCCGACGGACTTGACGAAATTCAGCCGTCACAGGCACAGGATATTGTAATTGCAGGAATGGGCGGAGAGCTTATCGCAAAAATTATAGACAGACCGCAGTGGCTTTACGACAGCAGCCGAAGACTTATCCTTCAGCCTATGACCCGTGCCGAGTCACTGCGTTTGTTTTTATGCGAAAAGGGCTTTAAAACAGAGCAGGAAAAAGCGTGTGTAAGCGGCGGAAAAACATATTCCGTTATGGTATGTTCTTATGACGGAAAGGTGAGAGAGTGCAGTAATGAATTTAAATATGCAGGACTTCTTTTAAATGACAATTCGCCTGAGGCAAAACAATATATATATAATGTAAACGAAAAACTGAAAAAGAAGATAAACGCCTATGACGAAAATTCATCAGAAAGAGCAGAGCTTGCGGTACTTATCGAAAAATTCGAGAAAATTATAAATACATAAAAATTGAAATTTTTAATGAGAAATGATTTTAATGGCGGTGACATATTATGATAACGGCACAGCAAATATATGAATATATCGACAGCATTGCACCGTTTGAAACGGCAATGAGCTTTGACAATGCAGGACTTCTTGTGGGTAATCCTCAGCAGACCGTTAAAAAGGTGCTTGTGACGCTTGATGTGACAACAAAGGTTATTAACGAGGCGGTAAAAAAGGGAGCAGAGCTTATAATAAGCCATCACCCTGTGATTTTTAATCCGATAAAAAATGTTTTGTCCGACAGTGTGCCGTATCTTGCCGCAAAGAATAATATCACGATAATATCGGCTCACACAAATCTTGATGTTGCACGAGGCGGTGTTAATGACAGCCTTGCCGAAAAAATTGGAGTGCAGACAGACGAATTTTTTGACGGGGACTGTGCGGCTTTCGGACATCTTGAAGGTGAGCTTGAAAGCGTTGAGTTTGCAAAGCAAATCAAAACACGGCTTGAATGTAACGGCTTGCGTTTTACATACCGTGACGGCAAAATCAGAACGGTTGTTGTTTCGTGCGGTGCAGGCGGCGACAATATTTTTCTTGCAAAAAAGCTGAACGCCGACGCTTTTGTAACAGGCGAAATCAAACACCACGAAATTATCTTTGCAAACGAAAACAATATCGCTGTATTCGACCTCGGACATTGTCAGTCCGAAAATCACATAACGGAAAAATTAACAAAAAAACTCAGCGGAAGCTTCCCCGATGTTCATTTTGAAAAATCGGAAGCTTTCACTGACGGAATACAATATATCTGAAAATCGTAACAGGAGAAAAAAATGGCACTTGACGGAGCATTTTTAAGACATATAAAAAGAGAAATCGAAGAAAAACTGCTTAATACAAAGGTTGATAAAATTTATCAGCCGTCAAAAGATGAGATTATACTCTCAATGCGTTCAAGAGAGGGTACAAGCCGACTTTTGCTGTCGGCAAGGGCGAACAGTCCGAGAATAAATATTACATCTTATGCCCCCGAAAACCCGAAAGTTCCGCCTATGCTTTGTATGCTTTTGCGGAAAAGACTTTCGGGTGCAAGATTGCGTGCGGTTCGTCAGCCTGAGCTTGAAAGGCTGTTAATGCTTGATTTTGAGGGTACAAACGAACTCGGCGACACGGTTATGATGACTCTTGCCGTTGAAATTATGGGACAGTACAGCAATATTATTTTTATTGACGGCAACGGAAATATAATTGACGCAGTAAAGCGTGTTGACGCAACAATGTCATCACAAAGACTTGTTTTACCCGGTATGAAGTACGAAATGCCGCCGAAACAGAACAAGCTGTGCGTTCTTGAAACTGATGCAGAGGATATTGTTAAAGCGGTTGAATTACTCCCGAAAAACCAGCCGCTTTCAAAGGCACTGCTGTCGGTGTTGCAGGGATTTTCGCCGATTATATGCCGTGAACTTGAATATCTAACAGGCAGAGGTGCAGATGTTTTTTCGCACGAGCTTAATGACGAGCTTAATACAAGACTTCTGTATTTCCTCAAAAGAACAATAAACGCAATCCGTGACTGTTCTGGCAAGCCGTATATTATCATCGACCAGAGTAAAAAGCCTATTGATTTTACATTTGAGGATATTTCACAGTACGGCAGCGGCAGAGCGTTTAACGAAACCGAAACTTTCTGTGAACTGCTTGACAGATACTATTCAAAGCGTGACTCAATGGAGAGAATGAGGTCAAAGTCAGACGACCTCAACAAACTTCTTTCAAACACAGCGTCAAGACTTTTAAAGAAAATATATGTTCAGAATGATGAGCTTAAAGCCTGTGCCGATCGTGAACATTACAGGATATGCGGCGATTTGATACAGGCAAATCTCTACCGTATTCCCAAAGGTTCGTCAGAGTGCGAGGTTGAAAACTTCTATGACGAAAACCTTGCAAAAATAAAGATTAAGTTAAATCCTGCACTTTCGGCGGCGGCAAATTCACAGAGGTATTACAAAAATTATCAGAAGGCTAAAACCGCCGAGCAAATGCTGAAAATTCAGATACAAAAGGCAGAGGAGGAACTCGACTATGTTTCGTCCGTACTCGACAGTCTTTCAAGAGCCGAAAGCGAGCGTGAGCTTGCCGAAATCCGCTTTGAGCTTGTCGAACAGGGCTATATAAAGTCAAAGGGTAAAAAACAGCGTCAGGAGGCAATTATGCCGCCGCTTGAATTTCAGTCAAAAAGCGGCTTTAAGATACTTGTAGGCAGAAACAACAAACAAAACGACAAGCTCACGCTGAAACAGTCCGACAAAAACGACCTTTGGTTTCATACAAAGGATATTCCCGGTTCACATACCGTTATAGTTACCGGGGGAAAAATTCCCGATGACGAAACAATACTTTTTGCGGCAGAATTGGCGGCATATCACAGCAAGGCAAAGGAGGCAGGCAAAGTCCCCGTTGACTTTACAAAAATACGCTATGTCAGCAAGCCGCAAGGCTCAAAACCCGGTATGGTAATATACACAAATCAGCAGACAATGTTTGTTGAACCGAAAAATCAGCAGTAATATTTATTTTGTTATGTTAAATTTTGGGGGAGGATAATATGAGAAGTCAGATTGTTGAGAGAATTATTCGTTCGGCACAGCCTATAATAAATAAACTTACGCTTGAAAATCAGCGTTCGGGACAAACCGCTTTTTTCAGAATGAAACCGCACCCGAAAGGAATAGAATATACTCCCGTTGATGATTTTTCTATGAAGGCAGAATGGGTTGTACCCGAAAACGCCGATAAAGACAAAATTATATTTTATACTCACGGCGGCGGCTACGGAATGGGCGACCTTGTTTCGTCAAGGGCATTGATTGCACCCGTTGCAAAAAAATGCAATATGAAAGCGTTTTCGTTTGAATACCGTCTTGCACCCGAAAGTCCGTTTCCTGCGGCACTCGAAGATTCTCTTGCGGCTTATGATTATATACTTGAATGTGGCTATAAGCCTGAAAATATCGTTATTTTCGGCGAATCAGCAGGCGGCGGACTTGTATTTTCAACAATGCTGTCACTCAGAAAACAGGGCAAAACACTTCCGGCTTGTGCAGTAGCGGTTTCGCCGTGGGCAGACCTTACCGAAACAAACCGTTCATACATAAAAAACGGTGACAAAGACCCCTTGCTGTCGGCGGAAAATCTTTCAAAGCTTGCATTGGCTTATGTTGGTGACGATTCCCCTTTAAATCCTCTTATTTCACCGGCTTTTGCGACTTATGACGAAGGTTATCCGCCTGTGCTTATACAGGTAGGCGACAAAGAGGTGCTGTATGACGATTCAATCGCTGTTCGTAATGCACTTGTAAACGGCGGCGTAAATGCTGAGCTTGAAATATATGCGGATATGTGGCACGTTTTTCATATATGGCAGATTGAACAGGCAGACCTCGCAATACAGTCTATCGCTGATTTTATCAACAAACACATTAAAAGTTAGGAGTTAGGAGTGAGGAGTTAGGAGTTGTTATGAGAGTGGAGAGTGAAGTGTGGAGTTGTTGTTGTGGAAGGTTAGTATTTTTAAAAAACTTTGTCAGCAAGCTGACTTGTCGCCGCTTGCGGCGGAATGCTTTTCGCAAAAAAGTTGCCTTTATCAATAGCTGAACTTAATGCACAAAAACTCACGGCTATACTCACTCCTCACTCCTAACTCCTCACTCCTAACTAAAAAAGGGTTGGTGCTGATTTTGAAACAAAAAAGATGGTATCGTCTTGACAATGCCGCAAAAATATATCCGGCAGTACGAACAAAAAAATGGTCGGGAAATTTCAGAGTATCGGCAACGCTTACGGAAAAGGTTGACCCTGAGATTTTACAGCAGGCACTTGATGATGTAAGAAAAAGAACGGTAAATCTTAATCTTGAACTTAAAACGGGATTTTTCTGGTATTTTTTTGAAGAAACCGACAGAGAGGTGCTTGTTGAACCCGACAGCCGGAACCCCTGCGGCCGTATCGGAGGAAAGCATAACCGTGATATGCCTTACAGGGTAAGATACTATGACAGACGTATTGCCGTTGAGGTTTTTCACGCACTTGCCGACGGTACGGGCGGAATGATTTTTTTGAAATCAATCGTTGCACGGTATCTTTTTTTGAAATACGGAGTAAAAATTCCTCCCGACGATGAAATTATTCCGTGCGACAGTGAGTACAATGCCGAAGAAATGGAGGACGCCTACAAGCGTTACGCAAAATTCCGTACTATGAAAAGCCGGAGTGAAACAAAAGGCTATCACTTTAAAGGTACGGCACTGCCCGACGAACAGATAAGCGTTATTACGGGAATTATTCCTGTTGAGGATATTCTGAAAAAATCAAAGGAATACGGAGTTACACTGACGGAATTTATAGTGTCTGTTATGATTGAAGCTTTTGTGAAATGTCAGGAACAAAGCAAGTCGAAAATCGAACGTCCGATAAAAGTCAGCGTTCCGATAAATCTGCGAAAAATTTATCCCAGTAAAACCCTGCGTAATTTTTCGCTTTATATAAACCCCGGCATTGAACCACGCTATGGCGAATTTACATTCAGGGAAATTACGGAAGAAGTGCATCATTTTATGCGTATGAACAATAAGGAAAAATACCTTAATGCGATAATGTGCAAAAATTTAAGTGATGAAATAAATCCGTTTCTCAGAGTTGTGCCGCTTGTAATAAAAAATATTGTTATGGCGACGGCGTTCAGAATGTACGGCGAAACGCTCGTTTCGTCAACATTTTCTAATCTTGGCAGAGTGAAAGTGCCGTCTGAAATGGAAAAATACATTGAGCGTTTTGAGTTTATGCTCGGGCGTTTTATGGCTGGAATGCCGAGTGCGGCGGCGGCAAGCTTTAAGGGCAAGCTGTATATTAACTGGACAAGCGGCATAAAAGAAAAAGATGTTGAACGGAACTTTTTTACCTCACTTGTAAAGTCGGGTATCCGTGTTAAAATCGAAAGCAATATATGCTAAGGGGGCATAGGAATGTCATACTGTGTAAACTGTGGAGTTGAACTCGAAAAAACTCAGAAACGCTGTCCGCTGTGCAGCACTCCCGTCATAAATCCGAATGAAACAGAAATTACCGCAGAAATTCCGCCTTATCCGTCTGATAATGTTGTCGGAGTTGTGCGAAAATTAAGACGAATGGCGGCACTGCTTATCACCATAATACTGTTTGTACCGTTTTTGCTGTGTCCTCTTTGCGACTTTCTTATTACAGGACGGCTTACTTGGTCGATGTACACAATGTTGTCAATAGAGCTGGGCTGGATTTATATTGTGCCGCCGATTTTATTAAGGCATAACGCAATATTAAAATGTGCGTGGATAGATTATTTTTCAACCATAATATTTTTGTACTGCATAAATATGATATTTGCTCCAAAAAACAACTGGGCGTTTGAGATAGCTTTCCCTATTTTGTCGTATATTATGGCGGTGGTGCTGATTTATGCTGCACTCACACGTCGGTTTAATATCAGTGTGGTTGTGTATGTGGCAATGGGTTTGATATTTGTTGCAGTTATGAGTTTGCTTGTAGAATATATCATCAACTCATATAATAACATAAGCGGCGGTTTTGTGTGGGCTGTTCCCGTTATGATTTCGTGCCTCGGTGTTGCGTTGATTTTGATTGTTGTTTCAAAAATGACCAAGCTCAAAGCCCTCATCAAAAAAATAATGCACACCTGAATTTAGTTAGGAGTTAGGAGTTAGGAGTGAGGAGTGAGTGTAACCGTGAGTTTTTATGCATTAAGTTCAGTTATTGATAGGGCAATATTTTTGTGATAATTTCTCCGCCGCAAGCGGCGACAAGTCAGCTTGCTGATAAAGTTTTTTTATAAAAACTAACCTTAAACAACAATAATTACTAATTCCACACTCCACACTCCACACTCATAACAACTCCTAACTTTAACTCCACTCTGTTGTGTAAAGATTGTGTGGTTTTTGTATTTCGTGTGTAAAAAAGCTAAAAAATAATTTAATTATTAAGCTATTTTGTCGCTTTAAGAGAAAAACATAAAATTCTTTAAAGGAATTTTGAAACGCTGACAATGTAATATCATTAAAATGTACAGGCAAAAATAGAAAAAGAAAATATCAGGAGGATTATTTATGTCCCTCGATCAGACTACAATTTCTAACATTCTTCTTGCAATGGGCGGTTTGGGACTTTTCCTTTACGGAATGAAGCTTATGGGCGACGGACTTGAGCTTGCCGCAGGTTCAAGACTCCGCAAAATGCTTGAAAAGCTGACCACAAACCGTTATCTTGGTGCATTGGTGGGTCTTGTTGTTACGGGTATTATTCAGAGTTCAACGGCAGTATCCGTAATGGTTGTCGGTTTTGTTAATGCCGAAATTATGACATTAAGTCAGGCAATAGGCGTTATTATGGGTGCAAATATCGGTACTACCGTTACCAGTATTTTGCTTTCATTCAAAATTTCTACCTATGCTCCGATTGCAATTTTCATAGGAGCGTTTATGGTTGTTCTTTGCAAGAAAAACAACCATAAATATGTAGGACAAATTATTGCAGGCTTCGGAATACTGTTCTTTGGTATGACAACAATGAGCGGCGGACTTGAACCTCTTGCAGATTCTCCTTTTTTCAAGGATATACTGACTTCCGTAAGTAATCCGTTTGTCGGTATTCTTGTCGGCGTTATTTTTGCCGCAGCAATCCAAAGCTCGTCGGCGTCAGTAGGTGTTTTACAGGCACTTGGTGCAGTAGGTGCATTGGCACTTCCGAATGCGGTTTACATCATTTACGGTCTTAATATCGGTGCTTGTTCAACAGCGGTAATCTCATCTATCGGTGCAACAAAAGCCGCAAGACGAACAGCAATGGCACACGTTATTTTTAACACTCTCGGCACAATTCTCTTTACAATCATTACGCTTTTAACTCCGTTTATATCATGGGTTCAGCAGTGTACGGACTATGTACCGCTGCAAATATCCATTGTGCATATTGTGTTCAATGTTCTTTGTACGCTTTTGTTCCTTCCTATGAGCAACCTCCTTACAAAGCTTGCTTGTATTATTATTCCGGGCGAGGACGAAACAAAAGAGGCTTGCCGTCTGAAATATATTGATTCAAGACTTTTGCAGACGCCGCCTATTGCTGTTTCTCAGGTTACAAAGGAAATCGAGCGTATGGGCAACCTTGCAAAGAAAAATTTTGCACTGGCTATGGACGCTCTGCTCAAAAAAGATACTGCTATGATTGAAAATGTCGAGGCAAACGAAGATGTCATAGACTATCTCAATCAGGAAATCACAACATATCTTGTAAAAATCAACGGACTTAATCTTGAAGACTCCGACCGTGTTATGATAGGTTCGTACTATCACGTCGTAAGCGATATGGAGCGTATCGGCGACCACTGTGAGAATATATGTGAGCTTGCCGCTATGGAAATTGCAAAAGGCGAATCATTCAGCGAAACAGCATTAAAGGAAATTGCACAAATGCAAAAGCTTGTTTCGTCAATTATCGAAAATTCTCTCTTTATGTTCTCGACACGCCAGTATGACAAAAAGATGATTAAACTTATCAGCAATACCGAACAGGAAATCGACAACTGTACAAGTCTTTACAAAGAGAACCATATTGAGCGTCTGAGTAACGGCGAATGTGACGCAACAGTCGGCACTCTGTTTATGGAGCTGCTTACAAACCTTGAACGAATTGCCGACCACAGCACAAACATTGCTTTCTCAATGTACCCGAACCAGAAAGCTTCCGAAAAAGCTACACTTTCGGAAAACACTAATTTTAATGCGTAATTCGTAATGCGTAATTATGGTTAGTATTTACAGCGTACATCAAAATCGGTGTACGCTGTTTTTGTTTTTACTCTGATGAAAAGTGTTCTTTCAGCTCGTCAGCGGTTTTTATGCTTATGAAAGGGTATTTCTCACAAAGATGACGACAGATTTCTTTTGACTCATCATTCATTCCGCAGTCAAGGCATATTATCTGTTGGTTTTTGCTGAGATTTAACCACCGTGTTTTTGCGATTGCACTCCGTACAAGAAATTCAGTATGATTACTGTCTTTGCCTATCGGAACAATAATCGCAGAATTGTTTATTTTCGGCGAATAAAGAGCAAGCGACAAAAACTTATAAAAATCAATTATTCCGAATATCGCAAACGAAACAACCGCTATTCCGCATACAGTATAAAGCATTTGATATTCGCCCCTGTATATATACTATGCAATTTCTGAATAATCTGTAATTGTTAAAATATTATGATTTTAGTTATTTCTATCAATAACTCCACTCTCAACTCTCCACTCTGATTACGAATTATTTTTTTCGTTCGCTGTTTTGACAAAGATGTGTATGAATAATGATTATAATATAGATAACTTGGTAAGTTTTATCGTGGAATGGTTTATAACTATTGTAGTAAATTGATGTATTCCGCATAAAGTTACTGAAATTATTATATTGGGGTGGTTTTGTTGAAGGTCCGTGAGCTTGCTGCAAAACATTCATACCGTAAAATCAGTATTGGCAGCGGTGCAAGAAAAATTCTTGTACAGCTTGTGTACACAGGCTGTGGATTTATTATGTCAAACGGCTCAGTTTTCGGGGCCTATGCCCCGTTCGGAATTTCAATGGTTGCGGCAGTGCCGTTTAAGAATGTATTTTCGTCTTTTATCGGTTCGCTGATAGGGTATATTGTTTTTTCGGGCAGCGGAAACAATTTTCGCTATATGGCAGCGATGGCGGCGGTAATTGCAATAAGATGGACGCTTAACGATATAAAAAAACTCAACAGACATTCGTTTTTTGCCTTTGCGGTATGCTTTGTTCCGACGCTTGCAACGGGACTTGCGATGATGAGTGTAAGCGGCTTTACGGCAAAGGATACGGTGCTTTATATAATTGAGGCACTTATCGGCGGTGCAGGTGCATATTTTATTTCAAGAACGGTTGTAATGATTAACGGCACAAGAAGTCTTGGAATGTTAATGCCGCAGGAGGTAGCCTGTCTTGTACTGAGCGGCTGTATCGGGATTTTGTCGCTTGCAAATGTCTGTATAGGTTCGCTGTCGGTAGGAAGAATTCTTGCCGTTGTTGTGGTTCTGATGTCAGCAAGATACGGCGGAATTACAGGCGGTGCCGTTGCAGGAATATCAACAGGAACGGTTCTCGGACTTTCGTCGGCAGCGTTTTCGTTTCTTGGGGCGGCTTATGCTTTCGGCGGACTAATGGCGGGACTTTTTTCACCTGTCGGCAGAGTAGCAATGGCTGTTGCGTTCATATTCAGCAATGCGGTTATTTCAATACAGACAGGCGATTTAACCGCCGTGATACAGGGACTTTATGAGGTTACTGCGTCAACGCTGATATTTATTGTATTGCCGAAAAATGCAGGAAAATTCATCACGGGAGTATTTACATCAAAAAACAGTGATGAACACTGCGACGGCTTGCGGCGGTCTGTTATTATGCGGCTTGACTTTGCGTCAAAGGCTCTGTCAGATGTTTCGAGCGATGTTGAGGAGGTTTCCGAAAAGCTGTCGCATATTATAACACCGACAATAGACGGAGTTTACTCAAACGCTGTGGAAAATGTCTGTCAACGCTGCGGTATGCGTGTGTTTTGCTGGGAACACCGTGACGGCGTTACATTGCAGTCGTTTGATTATGTCAGCGAAAAGCTGCGTAAAGAGGGTTCAGTCACTGCGGAGGATTTTCGTGAGGATTTTCAGAAAAAATGCTGTCGTACAGCTGAAATGGCGGCGGCTGTCAATAAATATTATGAAAATTATCTTGCGTCAGAGGCGGCACAGCGTCGTGTTGACGAGGTGCGAACGGTTGTTGCAGGTCAATTCTGTGGACTTGGCGACATACTCGGTGAAATGGCTGAGGAATATGAAAACTATGAGTTTTTTGATAATGAAAATTCCGAACGGATATGTATGATGCTCAAAGGTCTTGGACTTGTGCCTGTTGATGTCAGCTGTCATATTGATTATATGGGCAGAATGACCGTTGAAATTGAAACAGCTGACATTGACCGCAAAAAAATAAAACGTGCGGTAATTATGAAAGAAATTTCGTCAATATGCGGACGGCGGTTTGACAGTCCGAGTGTTACGGCGGCTTACGGGCGGTGTCGCATTGTGCTTTGTGAAAGACCGTGCTTTGATGTTGAAATTGCGGCAAGCCAGCACATCAGCGGCAGCGGACAGCTTTGCGGCGACCATTTCAGATATTTTAACGACGGAATGGGCAGAATGATAACCGTACTCAGCGACGGAATGGGAACAGGCGGTCGTGCGGCTGTTGACGGCGGTATGGCTGTCAGCATTATGTCAAAGCTGATAAAGGCAGGGTTGGGCTTTGACTGTTCGCTTAAAGTGGTAAACTCCGCCTTGCTTGTAAAATCGGGAGATGAATCGCTTGCAACGCTTGATGTCGTTTCGGTTGATTTATATTCGGGAGATACGGATTTCATGAAAGCAGGTGCGGCACTTTCGTTTATACGCAAGGACGGCGATATGTACCGTGTTGAAACACCGTCACTTCCTGTCGGAATACTGCCCGAAATTGACTTTACCTATACGGAGGATACTCTCAGCGAGGGCGATATTATAGTTATGGTTTCAGACGGTGCAACGGCAACGGGTGAAGAATGGATTGAACATATAATAAGCTCGTGGGAGGACAAGAGTATGCAGCAGCTTGCCGACCTTATCACGGACGAGGCAACAGCACGCCGTAATGACGGTCACGACGACGACATAACCGTTATTGCAATGCAGATAAAAAAACACTGAAAATCAGTTACCACAAAAGTTTAAAAATTAGTATTTGATTATTTTTTTGACAGGTGTTATAATATACAGGCATACTAAAATCATACGGAGGTAGTGCAAAATGGAAAACTATATGGAAGTTAATAAAATAGAAAACTATTCCGAACAGATTGTTAAAAAGAAATTTTCACCGACAACATTTACTACACTTATTGTTTCGTTGTGTATGATTACACTTATAGTTTTTGTGAGCGTATATCTTTCGATGTATTTCGGCTGGCTTGTGCCTGTTGCAATACTGCTGTTTTGTCTTGGTATTTATCTTGCGTATTATATGCTTAAAAATTCGGGCATAGAGTATGAATATACCTTTGTACTCGGAGAAATGCGGATTGACAAGATAAAAGGCAAAAACAAGCGTAAAAGAATTACCGTTTTCGATGTAAAATCAGTGGATAAAATGGGTAAATATATTGACCCCGAAACAAAAAAGAAAAAGATAGATACATCAAAATATCCTCTGGTTCTTAACGCCTGCGAAAACGAAAACAGCGAAAACACTTATTATATCATCATTCACGATAAGATAAGACAAAAACCCGCACTTCTTCTCTTTACTCCTAACGAAAGAACAATGGATATGATTCGTCCGTATTTTTCGGTAGAGCTTAAAAAACAATTTCTGAATAATAAAATCTGATTTTTTAATTCCTCCTTGAAAAAGGGGGAATTTTTTTGCCTGCTTTTGAAGAAATTATACAATTTTTTATTATAAAAATTGAAAAGTTATATAACTTGTGTTAGAATAATTAAATAACGGAAAAGTATATTATGCAGCTGTTTTGAATTTTATTTGATAAGGGTGAAATATATATGTTGGTTGTAACAAGTGAAGAAATGAGAAACATTGAAAAAAAGGCTGTGCGAAACGGCGGTACATACCTCGGACTTATGGAAAAAGCAGGAGGTTGTGTGGCTGAAAAGGCGGCAAGGATTATTACCGCCAAAAAGCTGAAAAAAGTTGCAATTCTTTGCGGCAAGGGCAATAACGGCGGCGACGGTTTTGTTGCGGCAAGATTTCTTTCGGTTATGTGCGATGTTACGGTTATTCTTGCTGACGGCGAACCAAAAACGAATGACGCAAAGCTGAATTTTAATCTTATACCGTCAAAGGTAAAAACGCTTTCATATTTTTTTGACAAAGAAGAATGTGTTGACAGTATAAAAAATGCCGATATACTGATTGACTCAATATACGGCATAGGCTTTAAGGGTGCCTTGAATACTGAAATGCACGAGCTTGCGGAGTATTATAACGGCAACGAAAAAGCAGTGAAAATTGCTGTTGACCTTCCAAGCGGCATTGTGTGCGACACAGGCGAAATAATAAACGGCTGTTTCAACGCTGATTATACCCTTACATTTACTTTGCTTAAACCTCTGCATATTTTGTATCCGTCACTGGATTTTTGCGGAGAGATTTCAGTTGAAGATGTCGGTGTGCCCAAACAAATTCTTGACGAATGTTCATATATTATGAAAACAACAGACGAATATATTTCCGAAAATCCGTTCATCAAACGCAAAAAATCCGCCCATAAGGGTACTAACGGAACGCTGACGGCATTATGCGGTAGTTACGGAATGGCAGGTGCGGCGGTGCTTTCGGGCAGTGCGGCTCTCAGAACGGGAGTAGGACTTTTGCGTATGGCTGTTCCGAAATCAATATATGAGCTTGTTTCGTCAAAGCTGACGGAGGCAGTATTTATGCCGCTTGACCAGAATGACGACGGCACCGTCAGCATAGAGGAATTTAATAAAGTCCTGTACAACGTACTTGAAAAATCAAATGCACTGCTTATCGGCTGCGGTCTTGGAATGAATGACGATTTGAACGACTTAGTGTCACTGCTTATCGAAAACTCAACAAAGCCGGTTGTTCTTGACGCTGACGGCATAAATGCAGTTTGTATGAATATAAATGTATTGAAAAGGGCAACCGTTCCGCTTATCCTCACGCCTCACCCAGGAGAAATGGCAAGGCTTATAATGTCAGATACAAAAACTGTACAGTGTGACCGCTATAATATCGCAAAAGACTTTGCAGAAGAATACGGTGTAACCCTTGTGCTGAAAGGTGCAAACACTCTTGTTGCGACACCTGACGGAAAGGTTTACGTTAATCTTACAGGCAACAACGGAATGGCACGAGGCGGCAGCGGTGATGTTCTTGCGGGAATGATTGCGTCATTTCTTGCTCAGGGAATGAGTGCCGAAAAAGCCGCCATTTATGGTGTATATTATCACGGACTTGTCGGAGATTTATGTGCCGAAAAATACTCATCACGCTCAATGCTCCCGTCCGATATGGTCACGGAGCTTAAATCAGTGTGGACAGCGGAGAGTTGAGAGTTGAAAGTTAGGAGTTAGGAATGAGGAATTATTGACGGTGCGGAAGTAAATTTTCGCCAAAAAAGACTTTGAACACAAATTTTGGTACAGTGTCACGCTACTGGTGTCACGACACCGCAATTATGAATTATGAATTATGCATTATGAATTGTTTTTGGTGGTGTTTGGTTGAAAAAGCTGTATGTAATTGTTTTGACTTTGGCGGCGGTTTTTGTTATGTGTTCGTGTTCATCGACGGAAAAAATACCCGAAGTCATAACGGGTATTGATAAAGACGCAGGCGTTGAATATGACGGAATGAATTATGAATGTCATATAACACGGCTTACTGACGGAGTTGTATCTGTCGGGGTAAATTCGCCTGAAAATCTGTCCGGGTTGATTTTTCGTCAGACTGACGGTAAATTTTCGGTTTCATGCGGCGAGCTTATCTGCAAAACAGACAGTGTAACATTGCCCGAAACATCTTTTCCAATTATGATAATAAAAATTCTTTCCTCAGCCTCAGTAAAGGAAAATCTTTTGTACTGCTCGTCGGAAAACGGCAGCTTTAAGTTTACAGGCAACAGCGATATGGGTTCATATCAGCTTTTTACCGACAGCGAGGGAAATATTACAAAAATTTTTGATGATAATACAGGCTTGAAAGTCATTTTTGAAAAAAGTAAATAATTTAATAATATGCCGAATAATATCAGCGATAAGTTATGCTGGTATTGTTCGGCTTTTGTTTTTTTGTGCAAAAAAATCTTAACTTATTTTTTACCGAAACAGGAATGCGGATTTTACTTTACGAAAATATAATAAGCCTTGTTCAAACAACAAAACAAAGAAAAAGGAGAAAGAGAATATGAGTATTAGTAAGAAAATTGTTGCTGCTGCACTTGCACTCTCTGTTGTGGGAGTTTCCGCAGGAATAACCGCAATCGCAGCAACGGAACACTGGAACGATGCAACAGCAAATACCGCTGTTTCGGCAGAATGGGAAAGCTGGAAAACAGAATGGGAAACCGTTAAAAACAACCACGAACAGATAGCCTTGACACCGGGTACAGACGCATCACAGCTTAACTTCGGCTGGTATTCAAAAACACCCGATAACGCAAAGGTAAAAATTTCAAAATCAAGCGATATGAGCAATCCGTCTGAATTTACCGGCACATCAAACGACAGTAAGGTAATCGACGGTCAGACATATTATTCAAACAAGGTTACTGCAACAGGTTTAGAGGAAAACTCAACTTATTACTATCAGTATCTTCTTAACGGTGAATGGAGCAAAGCCGAAAAATACACAACAAAAGGCACAAAGAACTTTTCTGTATTCTATGTAGGCGACCCACAGATAGGTGCTTCAAAGGGACAGACACCTTCAACAAGCACTGAAAAACAGACAGTTGAGCTTGCCGCAAGAAACGATGCTTTCAACTGGAACAAAACTCTTGAAGCAGCAACGGAAAAATTCCCTGATATCAGCTTCCTGCTTTCAGCCGGTGACCAGATTAACCAAACAGACGTAAGCACAGAAGAAAAAGAGCTTCAACAGGCTTATGAATATGCTGGTTTCCTTAACGCCGAGGCTTTGAAGTCACTTCCTGTTGCAACAACAATCGGTAACCACGACTCAAAGTCAGAAAACTACAAAAACCACTTCAACAACCCGAACTCATTTGTTGAAGAAACAAGCCCGTCAGTTGCTGGTAACGGTTACTACTTTACATACGGTGATGTACTGTTTATGGTAATCAACACAAATAACTACAACTGTGCAGACCACGAAAACCTTATTAACAAGGCTACAACAGAAAATCCTGACGCAAAGTGGAGAATAGTAATGTTCCATCAGGATATTTACGGTTCAGGTCTTGACCATTCGGATTCTGACGGTATTATTCTCAGAACTCAGCTTACACCGATTTTTGATAAGTATGACATAGATGTTGTACTTCAAGGTCACGACCACACATATTCAAGGACATATCAGCTGACAGGCGACGGACAGGAACATACAGCTTATCCTGTTGAGGGTTCTGATCAAAAGTATGATAACACAAATGCAGAATATCTTGCACAAAACCAGTGCTACAACATTGTTGACAAAACATCAGGTACTGTAACAGATCCTGAGGGTACAATCTATATGGAGGCTAACTCGGCAACAGGCAGTAAGTTCTATGAGCTTATCGCCGAACAGCAGGATTATATCGCTGCAAGAAGCCAGACTTGGACTCCTACATACTCAGTAATAGATTTCACTACTGCTGACGACGGTTCATCAACAAGCTTTACAATCAATACATACGATGTAACAACAGGTGAAAAAATAGATGATTCTTACACCATAACAAAGACTCTTGAAGTTCCTGAGGAACCGAGTGAAGAACCGAGTGAAGAACCGAGTGAAGAACCAAGTGAAGAACCGAGCGAGGAGCCAAGCGAAGAGCCAAGCGAAGAACCGAGTGAAGAACCGAGTGTAGAACCAAGTGAAGAATCAAGCGAAGAGCCAAGCGAAGAACCGAGTGAAGAACCGAGCGAGGAGCCAAGCGAAGAGCCAAATGAAGAACCGAGCAACAATAATGTTGACGACAGCAACAGCAATGCTGATAGCGGCAAAGGCGACAGCACTGACACAGTCAACACAGGTGATACGGATATAGTATTATTTGCAGCAATTGCAGTAATTACCTCAGCTGTAATCGCAGTAATACTCTTCAAAAAGAAAAAAGAAGAAGCATAATTAAAACACAGTAAATCCGAATAACATATAAAGGGCAGGGGCGGCTGAATTTACCGCTCCTGCTTAACTGTATAAAAAGGAATGAAATAAATGTCGAAAAAAATAAAAAGTATATTTGCAGATAGAAAGAAGATTATAACAATATTGGTTGTATTGATTTTTTTTGTTGCTTTTACGATTTTTTTGTATTTTTTCAATCAGGTTGAAAAACCGCAGCTTGTCAGCACAAACGGAAGAACCTTTGAAACCGCCGTTGTTACCGAAATTGTAAAGGACAATATTCAGGAGGACGGTTCAAGAGTAGGAAACCAATATCTTAAATTAAAAATGCTCAGTGGTGACCTTGCAGGACAAACCGTAGATGCAACCAGTGCAAACGGAAATCTTTTTGGTGCTGAATGTACGGTCGGTATGAGGGTAGTAACCGTAACAAGCATATCAGGAGATGTTACAGTGACATCTGTTTACAGTCAGGACAGACAATTCATCATTTATATTTTTATTACAATATTCGTTCTTATTATGTGTCTTATCGGCGGAAAAAACGGTTTAAAATCCGTACTCGGATTAGTCTTTACATTTGTATGTATAATTTTTCTGTATCTGCCGATGATTTTCAGGGGATTTTCGCCGTTCTTTGCGGCAATAGTGGTTGTTATACTTACGACATTTGTAACCTTACTGCTCATAGGCGGCTTTACGAAAAAGACATTCTGTGCAATATCCGGCACTGTTTCAGGTGTTGTTATATCGGGACTTTCAGCGGCAATTTTCGGATATTTTGCAGGAATTTCGGGATATAATGTTTCGGACATAGAGTCACTGCTTTTTATAGGTCAGTCAACAAATATTGATATAGGCGGTCTGCTGTTTTCAGGAATACTTATAGCGTCACTCGGGGCTGTTATGGACGTAGGTATGTCCGTTTCATCAACGATAAACGAAATTCATTTAAACAGCCCGCATTTAACAAGAATACAGCTTTTTAAAAGCGGGATAAATGTCGGACGGGATATGATGGGTACAATGTCAAATACACTTATACTCGCCTTTACAGGAAGCTCACTGAGTACACTTCTGCTTGATTACACCTACAACCTGCCGTATCTGCAAATAATAAACTCATATTCTATCGGCATAGAAATTATGCGGGGTTTGTCAGGAACTATCGGAGTTATTCTCACCGTTCCGATAACATCAGCCGTGACAGCGTTTATGATTACAAATACAAAAACCTTTTCACTTAAAAAGAATAAAACCACACAAAATGAAATAACCGAATAAAATTATACTTTTTCGTTGTGGACATATAATTCGGGATATGATAGAATATTAAAAAAATATGGAGGCTTTGTTATGCTTTGTGAGAGTATTCCCGGAATTGAATGGTTTGCAAACAATAATCCCTACACGGAATCACATATGTTATTTCATTATATAATTCTCCCTGATGTAAAGGAAGAAACAATGACCGTAAAAATATGGCAGGGAAAATACTGCTACGAAAAAAGTATCGACGACATTATCGAAGAACGTACTTTTCCGTTGACAAAAAGCGGTCTTGCTGAGGCTGTTGAGTATATAAGGGACGAAGATTACAAACTTTAACGATTTTTTTTGAAAATTTTACTTGCATTTTGGCTGACAATAATATATAATAATAAAGTATTCCGCTTTTGCGGATTGCTTTTTGGAGAGTTGTCCGAGCTGGCCGAAGGAGCACGATTGGAAATCGTGTAAACGGCTACAACCGTTTCGAGGGTTCGAATCCCTCACTCTCCGCCAGACAGAAAACCGCACTAACAGGCAAAATGTCTTGTTAATGCGGTTTTCTTATTGTTTAAAATAAACGGCAGACATCATAAATTTCTGATGTCTGCCATTTTTGTTTTAAAGCTGTCTGCTTTTGTTCTGCCAAAGGACGAGTGTGTTTGTTTCAGCGGATTTTTTGAGGTCAATAATACGCTGATTTGATGAACCTTTGAAAACCAAAGATACATCTTTCAGGCTTTCAACAAACTCACCGTCAACAAGAATATCAATGCATTTAAGCATATCGTCAGTACACTCGCAATAAGCCTTTCCGCCTTTTATGAGGTCTTTGTCGAGAGTATAGCCCGTGTAGCACCATATAGTCTTGTCGGGAAAAATATTCCTGACTTTCTGAACAAAGGGGAGAAGTACACGCTGATTTTGTATTTCAAATGGTTCGCCGCCCAAAAGCGACAAGCCGTTTATATATTCGTGTGAAAGTGCCGTGAGGATTTCTTTTTGTGTATCATCTGTGAACGGATTGCCGTAGTTAAAATCCCATGTTTCTCTGTTAAAACAGCCTTTGCAGTGATGAGTACAGCCCGAAACAAACAGTGAAACTCTGACTCCTTCGCCGTTTGCAATATCGCATTTTTTAATTTCACCGTAATTCATAATTAAAGATGCATTACCCTTTCCTGAATTTCCTGTGTACGACCCTGATTCCAGTACTGAGTGCCGATATATCCGCAGGTTCTGCGTGCAACATTCATTTTTGACTGGTCACGGTTGTGACATTTCGGACATTCCCATACGAGTTTGTTGTCCTCGTCTTTGACAATCTGTATCTCACCGTCATATCCGCAAACCTGACAGAAATCGCTTTTTGTGTTGAGTTCGGCATACATAATGTTGTCGTAGATGAATCTGATAACCTGCAAAACAGCCGGAATATTGTCCTGCATATTCGGAACTTCAATGTAGCTTACTGCACCGCCTGTCGAGAGTGCCTGAAACTGTGACTCGAATTTCAGCTTTTCAAAAGCGTTGATGTCCTCAGTAACATGAACATGATAGCTGTTTGTGATGTAGTTTTTATCGGTAACGCCCTTGATTATGCCGAAACGCTTTTGCAGGCATTTTGCGAACTTATAGGTTGTGCTTTCGAGAGGAGTGCCGTATATACCGAATGCAATGTCCGTTTCCTCTTTCCAGTTGTCGCAGGCATGGTTCATATATTTCATAACGTCAAGTGCAAAAGGCGTTGCGTCGGGGTCAGTGTGAGATTTTCCCGTCATATATCTTACACATTCGCAAAGACCGGCATATCCGAGTGAAATTGTCGAATAACCGCCGTAAAGCAGCTTGTCGATTGGTTCTCCTTTTTTCAGTCTTGAAATTGCACCGTACTGCCACAGAATAGGTGCAGCGTCAGACAGTGTGCCTTTAAGCCTGTTGTGGCGGCACATCAATGCACGATAGCACAGGTCAAGTCTTTCGTCAAAGATTTTCCAGAATTTATCCATATCGCCGCCGGAAGAAAGTGCGACATCAACAAGGTTGATTGTTACAACACCCTGATTGAATCTGCCGTAGAATTTGTAGTTGCCGTTTTCGTCTTTCCACGGGCTTAAAGCACTTCTGCAACCCATAACAGGGAAACAGTTGCCCTCTTTGAGTTCCTTCATTTTCTTTTCGGAGATGTAGTCTGGAACCATTCTCTTTGAGGTGCATTTTGCGGCAAGCTCGGTAAGATAATAATAAGGGTCGCCCTCGTGTATATTGTCCTCTTCAAGAACATAAATAAGCTTCGGAAAAGCCGGTGTAACCCATGCACCCGCCTCGTTTTTTACGCCTGTATAACGCTGACGCAGAGTTTCCTCGATAATCATAGCAAGGTCTTTTTTCTCACGCTCATTTTTTGCCTCGTTAAGATACATAAATACAGTAACAAAAGGAGCCTGACCGTTTGTAGTAAGAAGCGTTACAACCTGATACTGAATTGTCTGAACACCCTTTGTAATTTCTTTTTTTAGTCTTTCTTCAACTATATAGTCAATTTTTTCCTGAGAAATAATGCAGTCCATTTCTTCAAGCTCGTGCAAAAATTCACGCTTGATTTTCTCTCTTGAAATCTGAACAAACGGGGCAAGATGTGCAAGGCTTATGCTCTGACCGCCGTACTGATTGCTTGCAACCTGTGCGATAATCTGTGTTGCAATATTACAGGCGGTTGAAAAGCTGTGCGGTTTTTCGATAAGGGTTTCGCTGATGACAGTGCCGTTTTGCAGCATATCTTCAAGGTTCACGAGGTCGCAGTTGTGCATATGCTGTGCAAAATAGTCCGAATCGTGAAAATGAATAATACCCTTTTCGTGTGCTTCAACAATATCCTGAGGGAGAAGAATACGCTTTGTCAAATCCTTGCTGACTTCACCTGCCATATAGTCACGCTGAACGCTGTTTACGGTAGGATTTTTGTTTGAGTTTTCCTGTTTTACTTCCTCGTTGTTGCACTCAATAAGGCTGAGAATTTTGTTGTCGGTTGTGTTTGAGCGTCTTACAAGTGAACGGTTATAGCGATATTTTACATAGTTTCTTGCAAGCTCAAAAGCACCCTTTGCCATAATCTGGTCTTCAACCATATCCTGAATTTCCTCAACAGATACGGCACGGTTCATTTTCATACATTTATATTCCACATATTCCGCAATGTCCGTAATCTGTTCGTTTGAAAGATACTGCTTGTCGGAGGCATTGTTTGCCTTTGTAACGGCGGCAATGATTTTTGTACCGTTAAAGTTTTCTTCCGAACCGTTTCTTTTTATTATTTTCATCAGTTACACTCCTAAATTTAATTTATTTTCTATATTATAAATTTGTATATTTTAAATCAGTTTTTAATGTAAATATATTGCTTACGGTAAATCCAAATTTTGAGGTACGATATACATTTTAACTCAAAACACCGTATTTGTCTGTTGCATTTGCAACATATATATGTTACAATACAATATATAGCGTTTTGCACAAAAATATGATACATTATATAGGAGAACTAAAATGAATAAATATTCAGTTTTTTGTGATATGACCGAAAAGGAACTAAGCGATATATTGCTGTGCCTTAATTCCGAGGAGAAAAAATATAAAAAAGGCGATACGATAATGCGTTGCTCATCAATGTCGGAAAATGTCGGTATAATGTATGACGGACTGGCATACCTTATGAGCGTTAATACCGACGGAGAAAAAAGCATTATAGATTATTATGAACAGGGAAACATATTCGGAAACCGATTTTCAACGAATACTAATGAAAATTTATACTATATTCTTGCAAAAAAAAATTGTACGGTAAAATTTTTAAAATACGACACGGTTATATCTCAGTGCAAAAAAAACTGTCAAAATCACCTAAAATTTATAAATAACATTATTTTTTCAACTTCTTCAAAATCCCATTTACATATAAATGTTCTTTCTCAGCGAAAAATAAGAAACAAATTACTTATGTATTTTGACTTTATATTTCAGCAAAGCGACAGCACTACAATCAAGCTGCCCTTGCCGCTTTCTGACCTTGCTGATTATCTTGCGATTGACAGAAGTGCAATGATGAGAGAACTCAAAAAAATGAACGACGACAAAATAATATCCTCCAAAGGCACAAAAGTGACAATAATGCGTAATTCGTAATGCGTAATGCGTAATTAGTGTTTGCCGTAAGTTTAACGGCTGAGTTGAAGTTATTTTCCGCAGCATAAGTAATTCTGAATTTTTCACTCTTAATTCCTCACTCCTCACTCCTAACTCCTTAGCCCTGAGCAAAACTAAAAAAGCGTGATAAACACAAAGGT
>JBJEOP010000153.1:0-4841 GCA_051880775.1 Acutalibacteraceae bacterium | reverse complement strand
ATAAAGGATAAAGTTTAAAACGGGGTGAATATGTATGATTATTACCGTTGTGTGTGATGTACTCGGAAAAGAGAATAACGGAACAACTATTGCGGCGATGAACCTCATACGCAGTCTTAAAGCAAAGGGACATACAGTCCGTGTTGTGTGTCCCGATAAATTCAGAGAAAACGACGACGGATTTTTTATTTTGCCGACATACAACCTCGGTATTTTTAACGGCTATGTCGCAAAAAACGGCGTATCACTCTCAAAACCCGACAAGGATATTATACGCAAGGCTGTAAGCGGTGCCGATGTCGTACATATTATGCTCCCCTTTGCCGTCGGAATATGTGCGGCTGACACGGCAATCGAAATGAATATTCCCGTCACCGCCGGATTTCACTGTCAGGCGGAAAACATTTCAAACCATCTTTTTATGATGAATTTCAAAGCCGTAAACAAGCTTATCTATAAAATTTTCAGAAAAAAGTTCTACAACAAATGCTTCTGCGTACACTATCCCACAAAATTTATTTGTGATACATTCGAGGGCATTACGGGAAGCACAAATCATTACATAATATCAAACGGCGTAAACTCACAGTTTGTACATAAAAATGTCCCTAAGCCCGAAAATATAAAAGATAAGTTTGTTATACTTTTTACGGGACGGTACAGCAAGGAAAAGTCGCACAAAATACTTATCGCCGCTGTTTCAAAGTCAAAGCACAGGGACGATATTCAGCTTATTTTTGCAGGTGACGGCCCTCAGCGTGAAAACATAATAAAATGCGTAAACAAGCACGGGATAACTATGCCGATAATGAAATTTTTCAGCCGAAAAGAGCTTATTGACGTAATAAATTATTCAGACCTTTATGTTCACCCTGCCGAAATTGAAATTGAAGCTATTTCGTGTCTTGAAGCCGTTTCCTGCGGAAAGGTTCCCGTTATCTCAAATTCAGAAAGAAGTGCAACAAGATATTTTGCCCTCGGTGAGAATAATCTTTTTAAGTGCAATGACAGCAGCGACCTTGCAGAAAAAATTGACTACTGGATTGAACACCCCGACGAAAGACAAAAATACAGCGAACAATATCTTGGATATGCCGATAATTTCAACTTTGAGAAATGTATGGACAGAATGGAGGCAATGCTGATTGACGCCGCACAAACAAAAAAATAAAACCATCGTTTATTCCGACGAACTCAAAGATGACTTTGCCGAAACCTCAATACAGACAAATATCGTAGATGATAATTACAAATTCATAAGAAAGTCAAAGCTATGGAAAATTGCCGCCGACTTTTTTTATTATATATTTGCCGTACCTATTGTATGGACGGTTTCAAAGCTCTATCTCGGCGTTAAATTCGAGAACCGCCAAGCCTTTAAAAAGCTGAAAAATCAGGGGTGTTTTATATACACCAACCACACAAGGACGCTTGATGTGTTCATACCGCCTCTTGCGGCATTGCCAAAGAGAACCTACACCGTTGCAAACGCCGACGCTGTATCAATCAGGGGCATAAGATGGCTTGTTATGATGCTTGGCTGCCTGCCGATACCCACACAAAAATCGGGTATGAAAAAATTTATGACGACGGTTGAACAGCGTTATTCGGAAAAGTCCGCAATCTCGATATTTCCCGAAGCTCATATATGGCCGTTTTACACGGGAATAAGGGATTTTCCGACGGTGTCGTTCCGCTATCCCGTAAAGACAAATTCACCTGTTGTCGCAATGTGCGTAACCTACCGCAAGCGTAAGGGCTTATTCAGATTTTGCAAAAAACCCGCAATGACCGTTCATATCAGCGAGCCGATTTACGCCGAAAAGGGAATGAGCGAAACTCAGGCAAAAAAATATCTGCGTGACAGGGTTTATGACTTTATGGTTAAAACCTCTCAAAGCTGCGAAAATGTTGAATATATACACTACGAAAAAGCTCCCGAAAAATAGCCTGATTTTTCGGGAGCTTAATTTTTTACTTTTTATCTTCGTATTCAACATCAATAATGTTGTCTTTAAGGGATTTGTTTTGTTTCATAATCTTGATTTTCTTTGAAATATACAGCGACCAGTACAAATCCGACACACCCTCAACTATAAACGAACAGCCAACCAGAATAATTATCAGCGACTTAAAGTCATAAGGCGTACAGAACATCATCAGACCTATTATCGAGGACAGTATTGAAAGCGTTGCTGAAATCCACCAGAATTTCACTCCGGCACGTCTGAGGTCAAAGGCACCGGGCAATTTTATAATACTGTTTATAAATACAAGCAAGCCTATGATAATAACAAGAATATCGGTTATCATATTACTTCTGAAAATCAGAAAAAAGCCGATTATCGTAAAGATTATGCCGCCTGCAAGTCCCATGTGATAGAATTTTTCAAAATCATACTTCGAAAAATAGCTTATGATGTTGACAATGCCGACACACAGCGACAGACCGCCAAGCACAAAACACAGAATTTGAAGTGAAAAATTCGGCAGACAAATCAGCAATATTCCGAAAATAATGCATGCAATCGACAAAGCAATCGCACCTATTCTGAATTTTTTAAATTTCTTCTTTATATCCATAATAAAGTCTCCTCAATTCCACTTTAATCCAAAAAATGCACTGAACATCAACGCTGTATTTGATACTATTATAAATGCAATTTTTTATTTGTCAAGAGGTTCTTATAAAAGCAGAAAGAACCTGATTATAAAAAACACAATAATATTAATAAACACTAAAAACACTAACTTTGTACTGTCATAAGTTTTGTAATTAGTTAAACTGAAATTTTGTATATACTTACATTGTAAAATCTAATTTAAAAAACATAAAACCTCTATAGTTCAATTCACCGCTTTGAAACAAGACAAATCCAGCAAGCTCAATTGATCTGTTTTTTCCATCTTGGATTTATATTTTTTGCGTACATCTTGCATAAATTCTTCTATTGCATCTGAATGATTTTTTAAAAACCATTCAATATGATTTTTAATATATTCTTCACGTATTAGTTCATTATTTAAATCATTTGGTACACGTTTCATTCTCTCATCTATACTATCAAAACCTGTAAATTCCTCTGCAAGCCGCTCTTTTGTCATTTCAATATATTCGGGATTAATATCAATACCTATACCATTCCTACCTGTATGTTGACAAACTCTTAAAGCCGTTCCACTTCCTACAAACGGGTCAAGAACCGTATCACCTGGGTTAGAGGATGCTAAAATCATTCTCTCAAATAATCCCTCTGGCTTCTGAGTTGGATGTTTCTTTCGGTTCTTGTTACAATAATGAATATGAGAAAACTCCCAAACATTCCCCGGATTTGCACCACGCATATTATTTATCGATCGATAAAATTTTTGTGGTACCCTTATATCGTCTAAATTAAAAACAAAATTTTTAGGATCTTTTGTAAACATTAATATATCTTCATGTCGTGGAGAAAACCCCTTTGTCTTTCCAATCCCTTGTGTATAAAACCATGTTATCCAAGAGTTAAATGCCATTCCTAATTCTTGCTCTAAAATATTGTAAATATAAGATATATAACGCATTCCCATAAAAACATAAATTGTTCCATCATCTGTCAGAACTCTCTTTGCTTCACTCAACCATTTGCGAGAAAAATTAAGATATTCCTCAAATTCTAATTTGTCTTGATTATTTCCGTAATTCTTGTTTAGGTTATATGGTGGATCTGTTACTATCAATTGAATATTTCGATCAGGTATTTTTTTTAATTGCTCAATAGCATCTCCGCAAATCACTTTTAATTCTTTATCCATTGATTTTTTGTAGCCTCCCTGTAAAAATCGTCAATAGTTCGGCGAGAACTATGTAAATACTTTTGATCAAGCAATTGACACATTTCCCATGTTGTTCTATATTGATATGTTACATAGTGAATATCTTTAATCTGAATTTGACCCGTTCCAAGTGCTGGATTATAGTTAATATCAGCATCACTTATAAAT
This sequence comes from Acutalibacteraceae bacterium, assembly GCA_051880775.1. Taxonomy (GTDB): domain Bacteria; phylum Bacillota; class Clostridia; order Oscillospirales; family Acutalibacteraceae; genus UBA1213. The sequence goes on along the minus strand of JBJEOP010000153.1, from coordinate 857 downwards.
TTCAAATCATAGGCATTATAATCAACAACCTCCATTATACCATCAACCAGTCCAGTATTTTTGTTTCTCTCCGAATATACTCTATGCTTAATTGAAAGTATAATAAACATAAAGTCAGGATCTTTTATATATGCAGTTCTAATTCTTGCAAAAGATGTTATATTCGGACCTTTACCACTGTTAGGAATATCATTAGCTGTTGCTTTTACATCAATGTTTCCAGTCAATACAGAATTATCTTTTCTAAATTGTAGTATTATATCGGATATCCCAAGGCGTTGTTGTGCTTCAACATTAATAAGATTATATTCGTTATTCATATTATCTCTAATTCCTGAAAAGACCTCACATGCCCATGCCTCAATCATAGGACCTGCAATTTTATTAATATTTTCAAGCGGCAATCCCATTCTTAAATTTGTATTGATAATAATTTTGTTATCTTGTGCAACCTTTCGTGCATCCAAAATAGATGTTATCTGCTGTATCACAAAATTAGAATCTTCAAGGTATGTGGGTGATTCTTGTGGAATCTTAAAAATCAAATCTTCATATCTCATAATTTTGTTCCTTTCATTTACTCTGTATATCTACCATATTATTAATCTTACATTGCATAATAATTGTAATTTTTACAATATCATCCCATTAAGACAGTTCACCTATAATTGCATATAGAAGAAAGTATATCATAAAATATATCATTTTTTTGAACAAAAAACAATATATAATTATAAAATTTTTTAACATTATATTTATAGGCTCTATAATAAATGTTGGGGTAAGCAAATAGAGCCAAAAAATTTTGGCTCTATAATAAATGTTGGGGTAAGCAAATAGAGCCAAAAAATTTTTTT
>JBJEOP010000152.1:0-4862 GCA_051880775.1 Acutalibacteraceae bacterium | reverse complement strand
GTAGGGGCGTTTGCTGGGGCAAGAATTTTTTACAAAATGATTTTTGCCGTGATATATATGCTGAACTAATCTGAAATAAATAATCGTCTCCCCTTGTTGAAAGTAATTTCGGCAAGGGGAGGTTTTTTATGTTGCGGCTCGGGTCACAGAACGGTGGCAGATCTTTCCACCTGATTTTTGTTTTAGTTAACTAATAATAGTATTATTAAAGGAAATTATGTATTTGTTATTTATAAAAATATTTAGTTATTTTATCGAATAATTGTAAAATGTTATATTAAAATAACCATAAAATTATTGATTTTGTAGGTTATTTTTTATAGTAATATTTTAATAAGCGGGATAATGTCTGATTTTGTCGGTTAGTCCCAAAAACTAATTCAATAATATGATACGGTTTATATATGAATTGAGGGGGCGGTTGCTTTGAAAAAGAAATTGTTGGCAGTAGCTTTATGTGCAGCAATGATTTTCAGCACAGTACAACAGGTTGTAATTGCGACCGACGATGTTGCGGCGGATACATCGTCAGTTATTTCAGAAATATCCGAAAATGATGAGAGCGGCACTGAATCATATCCGGAAAGCTCGATTTCAACCGAAGAAACGTCAACGGAAGAATCCACAGAAGAAAGCGAAACATCAACTGAAGAATCATCAGAAGCTGAATCCTCACAGGAATCTTCAACATCTGAAACTTCGGAAACAAATACTGATGAACAGACATCAAATTCAGGTAATAAAATAGAGTCTGGACTTGCCAATTTGATGAATCAGCAGATAAAGCCGTTAATGGCGACGTCGCTTACGTCAACTTATGCACTTGTAAATCCGGCTGATTATACTAATCAAGATACATCTCTATAGCGGCAGTGTACGAAACGGAAGCCGATTTTAAAGCATCGGCGGCTTTTGATTATCAGGACTTTGCAGAGCGATATTCTTCAAGTATTCCTATGCCGGGTATGCTTAGTTCATATACTATACGATATGATTATAAAAGAACATATTGTAAATTTATGGTGCCGCGGGATTTTGTCAGGCTTCATATAACGGTACTGATTATTTAATAGTATCAGCTTATTGTGACTTGACAAATCGCCATCCGATTACAGGTGAGTGTCAGGCTAAGACCACTGATTTAACGCACCAACACCACAGTGTATTATATGTCTTAAAAGCTGACGGTACATAATAATGATGTATGGAAAGACGGCGGCGGTATATGTCAGACTGTTTATAACAACAGCAGAGAATTACTGTTGTTGAAACAGACAAACCTTTCTCTTGACAGCGGTGTAAAAGTTTATAACAATACTGCCCGTTACAACGGTGGCGGCGTTGCCATGGTTTTCCGTTATTCTGATAACGCATACGCTACATAGTACACGGATCCGATAACAGGCGTACAAACACAAGCAAGAGATTATACATTTAATTTTCAAACAGCACAAAATCCAGCTATTCCGCCTGAAATTCACGATAATGTTGCCGGTGTTTACGGCGGCGGTGTTTATTACGGAACGGGTGTTGCGGCTAATACAGGCACATCAAACGATGGTGTTTACAGCTCCACTGTCGGAACAATGGAGGACAGTGTAACAATAGAGGATCTGCATAATAATGTTGTTACACCAACGGTTGAACAACAACAGGCACTTATTGCTTCCTACAAAAAGAATGTAAATCTTTGTTGATACAACTGTTGGTACTCTCTGTTCACTTGATACGACAAACAATACAATGTCAGTAGCAGATAAGAACAATCTGCCTACAAACGAAAAGACTGTATCTAGAACCGAAAGTGACGGTTACAGCTCAGAAACATTTGCTAATATCGGCGATACAGTATACTATAAAAGTACAATCGACGCTAAAAAAGGTGCTCAGGCATATGTTCTCCACGATAAAATGGACACAGGATTAACTTTTGGTAATACTGTAACAGTTACAAATGGTGCAGCAACTGTTGATGCATAAAATTACTCACTTGTTACAACAGGTCTTACTGACGGCTGTACTTTTGAAGTTAGATTTACACAGGATTTCTGTGATACACTTACTGACTCAGATACACTTGTTGTAAGTTACTCAGCAGTTCTTAACGAAAATGCAGTTATCGGTATAGCAGGCAACGAAAATACATCATACCTTACATACGGTGATAATCCTACATCAACAGGTGATAGCACAACAACAGTAAACACTTGGAGTGTAACTGTATTTAAGTATTACTTGGACAACTCTACAGAAACTCCTCTCGCAAATGCTATATTCCAGCTTCAAAACCGAAACGGTGATGCTATAAAAGTTGTTAAGACAGCAGCAAATACATATCGTAGAGCTATGACTGATAGCGAGGAAAATGCAGTTGATACTATCACAACAGATGGAACAGGTGAATTTGTAATCAACGGTCTTGCGTCAGGCAACTATCAACTCGCAGAAATAGCTGCTCCTGATGGTTATAACAAACTTTCTGCACCTGTATCATTCGTGATTGATCAAAATGGTACAGTAACATCTAGTGGTTCTCCTGTTGAGAAGGTTAAGATTCTCAACCAGGCAGGTTCACTTCTCCCTGACACTGGTGGTATCGGTACAACAATCTTCTATGTAGTCGGCAGTTCAGTTATCGCTGTTGCTCTTGTTCTTCTTGTAGTAAGAAAAAGACGTCAGAGCAAAGTTGCTGACTAATAAATAAGCTCAATTAAATTTAAGGCTAATATTGTAAATTTATAGTTGCCGAGGGGGGCGATGTCCTCCCTCGGCAATATCGTTAAGGAGAACCCCGTATGAAAATGAAAGTTTTTAAAGACAGGTTAATAACGGTGCTTTTAATTCTGGGTTTGCTTGCGGGGCTGTCCATAATGCTTTATCCCACAGTCAGCGAATATTACAACTCTTTTCACCAGTCAAAAGCAATAGCCGACTATTCCGACAGCGTTGCACAGATGACAATAGACCAGTACGAAAAAGTTCTGAACTCAGCAAAAAACCTATAACGAAAACATAAAAAGGTGGTCTGCACCGTACATTATGACCGACGAGGAAATGGAAAACTACAACAAACAGCTTAATATATCCAACAACGGTATTATGGGCTATGTTGAAATTCCGTCGATAGACTGTTCACTGCCGCTTTATCACGGCACAGAGGAGGCGGTTCTTCAAATCGGACTGGGACACCTTGAATGGTCGAGCCTGCCCGTTGGCGGCAAAAGCACTCACTTCGTAATTTCGGGACACAGAGGCTTGCCAGGTGCGACGCTGTTTACAAATCTCGACAAGGTAAAAATGGGCTACATCTTTATGATTCGTGTGTTTGACGAGGTTTTTACATACGAGGTTGATCAGATTTTAACCGTTGACCCCGACGAAACAAATTCTTTGCGTATTACTGAGGGCGAGGACTACTGCACACTTATAACCTGTACGCCATACGGCATAAACACAGAGCGTATTTTTGTGCGTGGACACAGGATACCGAACCAAAAAAGTGCCGACACCGTTATTGTAACACCTGACGGCGTTCGCTTTGAGCCGTTCATTGTGTCTGTATGTGTTGCAGCTCCGCTTTTGTTCCTGCTTTTGATTATTTACCTGCTTTCTTCGCCGCCAAAGAAAAAATCAAAGAAAAGTCAAAGCAAAAGAAAAATACGCCCAAGTATTTAAGGGAATAAAATCCGTATTAAAACACCCGATTGTTTTGCAGTCGGGTGTTTGCTTGTTCGGTTAATTTCAGGCATAAAGACGAAAAAATAATTGGATATGCGACAATTTGTATTGTAAAATTTGCTTTATCGTGGTATAGTAATAAATATTAAAATACATAAAGGGGACAGGCGGAATGATAAAAAAACAAAAACGCAGTAAGCTGTTTGTGCGTTTTGTCGGACTGACGCTTCTTGCGGCACTTCTGACATTTACACTCACAGCGTATGCAACCGACTCACAGGAAAGCTCGCAGACGGACGATGGTATAATAAAAACCGTTGACGATTTGCCCGGCAAAACTATCGGCGTACAGCTTGGAACAACAGGCGACACCTACGCTACCGATTATGAGGGCGACGAGGCAGGTACAAAGATTGAACGCTACAACAAGGCGGCAGACGCAGTACAGGCACTCAAACAGAAAAAGATTGACTGTGTTATCATTGACGACCAGCCGGCAAATGAGTTTCTTAAAAAGAACAGCGACATCAAAAAGCTTGATGAGAACTTTTCAAATGAAGATTATGCTTTTTGCGTTAAAAAGGGCAGAACGGAACTTCTCGACAAGATAAACGCTTCACTTGACAAACTCAAAAAAGACGGAACGCTTGCCAATATCATCACAAACTATATCGGCACGGACGAACAAAAGGGTACAATGCCCTACGAGAAAAAAGACGTTGACCGCAGCAACGGAAAAATAGTTGTCGCAACCAATGCCGAGTTCAAACCGTATGAATATTATGAAAACGGTGTCGTTACAGGTATTGATATGGATATTATGCAGGCAATATGCGACGACCTCGGAATGGAAATGCAGATTGAGGATATGCAGTTTGACTCAATCATTGTTGCGGTACAGTCGGGTAAAGCTGATGTCGGTGCGGCAGGAATGACCATTACCGAGGACAGAAAGAAAAATGTTGATTTTTCCGACAGCTACACAAACGCAAAACAGGTTATCCTTGTACGCAATACCGACAATAACAGCGGAAGTGCAGACACAAAGGCAGACAATAATATAATTAAAACCGTTGACGACTTGCCCGGTAAAACTATCGGCGTACAGCTTGGCACAACAGGCGATACATACGCTACCGATTATGAGGGCGACGAGGCAGGTACAAAGATTGAACGCTACAACA
>JBJEOP010000151.1:0-4932 GCA_051880775.1 Acutalibacteraceae bacterium | reverse complement strand
TGTTCAGGTCCGGCATTTCTTATTACAGCCGTTGGAGCGATTATGCTGAAAAATATTACCGTCGGCATAATTCTCTATATTTCGCAGGTACTTTCGTGTATAATACTTGGTATTACCTCAAAGTATATATATATCCCTGAAAAGAAAGTACAGAAAAATATAAATAATACATCTGTTTCTGAAAAATCCAAAAAAAACGATAAAAGCATTGTTTCTGCATTTATACTTTCCTGCTCAGACGGAGCGTCATCTGTTATTTCAATGACAGCATTGGTTCTGATTTTTTCCCTTTTTATCAATGTAGCAGAGAAAAATGGTATTACCTCATTCATATCTGATATTTTTAATTTACTTGGAATAACCAGAAGTATGTCAAATGTCATTTTACCGATTATACTTGAAGTAACAGGTGCTTGCAGTAAAATATGTGACGGCGGACTGCCGCTGTGGATTATGTCATTTGCGGTAGGGTTTGGCGGTATGTGCGTACATTTGCAGATTTTTGATATTCTGCGTAATATTAAAATCAATAAAATCTGTTTTATTTTATTTCGATTTGTAAATGCAGCTGTTTCGGCTGTTATAACATATATTATCTGTATTTTTTATAATCCTGTATCAGATACATTTACAACCTCTGAAAATTCTTCTTTTGCATTAACTTACGGCACTGTTGCAGGAACATTTGCACTTATATTTATGAGTATTATTTTTCTTCTGTCATTAGAAAAACCGCATTTTTCATTTAAAAAGTCATTTCCCCGTAACGAAAACGCCTGTTAACGATTATTATAAAAAAGGGGGATTTTTATGTGTGGAATAGCAGGCTGGTATGACATAAAAAGAAATCTCAGAGATGAAAATATAACAATAAACAAAATGTCAGAAAGTCTTTCAAGACGAGGTCCCGATGACAGCGGAGTTTATTTTAACAATCCTGTTTGTCTTATGCATAGGCGTCTTGCGGTAATTGATGTAGAAAACGGCACACAGCCTATGACAAAATGCCATAATGAGCGTACCTGTACTATTGTTTATAACGGCGAGTTATATAATACCGATGAACTTCGCAACGAACTGAAAGGTGCAGGCTTTACATTCAGCACATCAAGTGATACCGAGGTTGTTCTTGCGTCCTATATGAAATGGGGAGAGGACTGCGTATATAAATTAAACGGAATATTTGCCTTTGCAGTATGGAATGAAGACGAAAAGAAACTTTACATTGCCCGTGACAGAATAGGTGTAAAACCGTTATTTTTTTATGAGTATAACGGTGGATTTATTTTTGCGTCAGAGGTAAATACTTTGCTTAAAAATCCGATAGTAAAGCCTGAAATCGACGAACGGGGACTGTATGAAATATTCCTTATAGGTCCCGGAAGAACTCTCGGACAGGGAATTTACAAAAATATCGGAGAGCTTTTTCCCGGTGAATATGCGATATATAACGGTGAAAAATTAGTTCGGAAACGGTATTTTACGCTTAAAGCAAGAGAACATACAGCAGATGTTTATCAGACAATATCCGATGTTCGTGAGCTTATTACTGATTCTATTGAACGCCAGCTGGTTTCAGATGTTCCGCTGTGTTGTTTTTTGTCGGGAGGACTGGATTCAAGCATTATTTCATACGTTGCCGCAAAACATAATAAACGCAAAGGTATGAAAGCGATAGATACTTATTCGATAGACTATACCGATAATGAAAAGTATTTTCAAAAAAGTCTGTTTCAACCTACACCCGACAGTGATTTTATCGGAATTATGGTTGATGCAATCAGTTCCGAACACCACAGCGTTACAATAGATAATTACAGTCTTTTTGAGGCACTTATCCCGGCGGTTGACGCAAGAAGTTTTCCAGGAATGGTTGATGTTGATTCATCACTGCTATTATTTTGCAAAAAAATCAAAAAAGACTTTACCGTTGCTCTGTCGGGAGAATGTGCAGATGAGCTTTTCGGCGGTTATCCCTGGTATCACAATCAGGATATACTGTTTGACGAAAACTTTCCATGGTCACGCTCGCTTGAAATAAGACATTCAATTCTTAAAAATGGATTTCTTTCTCACGGCGATGAATATGTACATCAAAAATATCTTGACACCTGTAACAATACAGACAAATTACCGACAGACAGTAAACTGGAAGCACGAATGAGGGAGATGTTTTCACTCAATTTTTACTGGTTTATGCAGACACTTCTTGACAGAAAAGACCGAATGTCTATGTATAACGGACTTGAAGTAAGAGTTCCGTTCTGCGATTACCGCATTGTTGAATATGCATATAATCTTCCGTGGCATTTGAAGTCACTCAACGGCAGGGAAAAGGGAATAGTACGTGCGGCATTCAAAGGATTGCTCCCGGATTCTATTATTGACCGCAAAAAAAGTCCTTATCCAAAAACACATAATCCTTTGTACTTCAAACTATGTGCAACAAAGGTTCGTGAAATCCTTGATAATAAAACCTCGCCGCTTTACAGTATACTCGACAAAGAGGGAGTTGAGAACATAATTCAGAATCCCGATAAAATTTCATCTCCGTGGTATGGTCAGCTTATGAAGGCTCCGCAAATTCTTGCATATATTATTCAGCTTGACTATTGGTTCAGAAAAGGAGTAGAAATTTAAAACCAGTCATACCAATAATTTTTAATAAAATACTATAAAACAAGAGCATATCTGACTAAAATCCGTGGAAACAGAGTTCCTATGAGCAAAAACGGATTAGCAGATATGCTCTTTTATTATTTCAGAATTATCCAAGTCTTGCTTTAAAATCATCATAGCCAAACTGTTTCAGCAGCTTGGTATTTCCGTCTGATTTCAGCAGCTGTATTGACGGGAGAGGACGACCGTTAAATGTGTTGTTTTTAACCATTGAATAAATTGCCATATCTGTAAAAATCAGCTTATCGCCGATTTCAAGAGGTTTGCTGAATGAATAATCTCCTATAATATCACCTGCAAGACAGGTAGCGGCACCCAAGCGATATGTATATGGCATAACATTTGCCTCCTCGGAGCCTATTATGTATGGTCTGTACGGCATTTCAAGCACATCAGGCATATGACAGGCGGCAGAAGTGTCAACAATAGCTATATCCATATTGTTTTTTATTATATCAAGCACAGCTGTTACAAGGTATCCGGCATTAAGTGCAACAGCCTCACCGGGTTCAATATAAACCTGAACATCATATTTGTTTTTGATATAGTTAATGCAGTCAATCAGCTTTTGCACATCATAGTTTGGTTTTGTTATATGATGACCTCCGCCGAAATTTATCCATTTCATACGGTAAAAATATTTGCCGAATTTTTCCTCAATAACCTTGATTGTTCTTTCAAGAGTATCGGCTCCCTGTTCGCACATTGTGTGAAAATGCAGACCGCTTATACCGTCAAGTTCATCAGGCTCAAAATTATCAAGAGTAATACCAAGTCTTGAATTAGTAAAACACGGGTTATAAATATCCGTTTCGATTTCCGAATATTCGGGATTTAAACGCAGTCCGAATTCGATATTTTTATTCTGTAAGGCTTTTTCTCTGAAATGCTTCCACTGAGAGAAAGAATTGAAAACAATATGGTCGCACATTTCCAAAAGCTGTTCAAATTCTTCATCTGTATATGCAGGGGAATATACGTGAATCTGACGGCTGTTCATTTCTTCATAGGCAAGTTTTGCTTCAAAAAGACCGCTTGCAGTAGTACCGCTTATATATTCTGAAATCAGCGGATAAAGATGGTATGACGAAAAAGCCTTTTGTGCCAGCAGAACATTACAGCCTGTTTTTTGTTCAACGTATTTAAGCGTTTCAAGATTTTTAATGATAGCCTGTTCGTCAATAACATAACACGGCGTAGGGAGTGACATAAGACTTTGAATTTTATTCTTATTCATAAAATTACCTCTTAAATTCTATTAAGTTAATGCTGACACAATTATATCATAGAAAAACAAAAAAATAAACAGTACGGTTTTTGTTGATTCTTATATGACTTGTTATGGATTATTGTTTAGTTTTGGTGTAAAAATAGCTTTTTCAAGCAGATGTGATATTATTGCCAAAATTATTCCTAAAACTGCTCCAAAGGCAACATCTGTCGGAAAATGAACATAAAGGTACAGTCTTGAAAATGCCATTACGCAGGCGAAAAGATACATCAGCAATCCGACTTTTTTGTTGTAAATAAAAAATATTGTTGCTGCAGCGAAAGCAAACAGTGTATGTCCCGACGGAAAAGACGAGTCAGTAGGTGCAGAAACCACAAGATTTATCGACTGATTGAATTCAAACGGCCGCAGCCTTGCAACAATAGGCTTGATTATCAGATTGCAGGCAACAAGATCTAATCCAAGATTGACGGCAAGAGATCGACCGAGTGAACGGTGTTTTTTAGTAAATAGAAGTATAATCGTAAGAACTATCCATATTATTCCTATTGAGCCTAAAAATGAAACAAATTTCATAATAACATCCATTACAGGATTACTGAAATACTTATGTATAAAATCCAGTATATAAAATTCCCAATCCATAATATTTCTCCTAAAAAATCATTGTGTATTTATTATAGCACATATGTGCTTGATGTAAAGTAGAATAAAAACCAAAAGAAATTTTAATATATATTTTTTTATGTTAAATATTTAGGCATTATTTTTCAAATACTAAGCACAGGGGAGATGAGGAGCAATGAAAAAATATTTTTATCTGTTTTTAGCAACTGCCATAATTATATCATTAATAATGATGTCAGGGTTTATTATAAATAAAGATTCGGCAGATGTATATGCATTAGAAATATCTTACCGAGATGTTAATAATACGGTTTCTTCACAAGGAAAGCTACAATACAGTACAGAAAAACCTATTATTGCTAAAAACAATTGTATTATAGATAAAGTTTTTGTTA
>JBJEOP010000150.1:0-5000 GCA_051880775.1 Acutalibacteraceae bacterium | reverse complement strand
CCCCCCAGCCAATCAATATATTGTCTGACTTCACCTGTTGCAAAATCTATACTTCCGCTTACTTTTCCGTGAGTACCGCCAAGGTCAAGAACAAGAACATCATCAATAAATACCCACACATCGTCGTCGCCCGAGAAGTTAAAAACCATTTTCTCCTCATTATTAAGCATACCGTTCTTATCCTGAACAAAGTTGAAGTCCATACGCATACCAAACCAAAATTGCTCAGAATCCACTGCAGAGTACATCTGATATGTTGCATGTTTATTTATATTATCATTACCTGCCGAAAACATTGTACCTTTTACACGACCCTCGGTATTTGAAAAGGGTAAGAAGTCGGAGAATTGTTTACCGTAGGTTCTGTTAATATCAGCCGTCATATTTGTGCGTTCGGTGTAATTACGCACAAAGAATTTATGATAAGCACCGCTGTAATTTACCGCATTTTCGGCGGAATTATATGTATAATGATTGCCGTTCTTTTGCAAAAGCGTGTTGTCAACTCTGAACTGTGCAATATAGTTTACGGTATCATCCTGTTTATCGAAATCCCATCCGTCGCTTGCAACTTTACTTTGGTCAAGAGTGCTTCCGAACAAATATCCTAAATTTGCCCTCGTATTTTCATCAAGAGGATATGTATCTGTTGCTAAAGTTCCATCCGTATCACTCTTAGTACCGCCATCGGCACGACGGGTTAAGTTAAGCACAGGAAAATTATTTTTCAGCGTTCTTTCTACGGAAGCGTGGTTATGGGTAAATCCATCATCATCATACGCATAATTGTAACTTCCGTTTATGCCTCTGAAATTAAAGTAATTTACAATACCGAGCGTTGAAAGCTTATCATTTATTCCGGGACCATAATCAAATATCTGAAATTTTATGTTTGTATTATCAGCCACTTATGCATCGGTATTCTTTACCTCATTTACATCACGCTTATTAACATTATTTATGTAGAAATTAAAATAAGCATAAGGTCTGCCGTTTTTTGTTACTTCGCCCTGTTTCTGATTTGTCGTGGTATTATAATCATATCCATACCACCGTCCCTCAGAATCACCAGTACCGCAATATAAAAGATAGTTATCGTTTACGACCGGCGTTATGTACTCATTTATATTCATTAAGTCGCCTTTTGAAAGCACATCAACCCCGGCTGCACTATCCCATTCAACATATAGCTTATCCCGTATATAGTTGTATTCATAAGTATTCGGTCTTGCAAGTATAAAAAATCCGTCCTGATTTTGCACACCGAAGTTCAGCACATCTTGATCACTTAAACTACTGATATTATCGGTTTTTTGAAGTGCTACAAATACTCCGCCCCTTTTTTCCACTCTTATAAATGCAAAGCCCTGATTCTTAATTGCAGCAAACTTTTGTTCTCGTGTACTGATAGAAGTATCAACAGAATCTAATTTATCAATAACATCTTGGAAAGCTATTATATTATTTTCGAATTTTTTTGTATAATAATACGGATGTATTGAAATCACATTTGCCTGATTGAAATGTTCAATATATGTCGGGTTGATTGTATCAATCTGGAATGAACTCTCACCGAGCATAATACCGTCGTCAAGGTGGCTGAATGATATTGTACCACAGTCACCTGTTGCCACAGAAGTTTTGAAGTCAATACCGGAATTAAGGTTAAGCGTTACGGTATCGCCGTTAAAATCCTTTGTATATGAAGAATTTGTCCCTGTATCATATGTAGAACGCCAGTCTGCAATCAAATCACTGTGAAGATATTCATACTGATCAGTACCCCTCTTTACAAGAAGAATGAAACCGCCTGTGCCAAAAGCCCCGCTTTCGTCTGACGCCTGAATACCGGTAACTCCCTCAGCTGTGTAGTTTTTTTTGTAAAACAGTGTATCTTCCGCTTCGATATTCAACACGCACATCTGCATAGTCACTATAAGGAAAACTGCTGTTAGCATCTATAAAGTTTTGCACACAAGGAATAACGGTCAAATTATCGTTAAATTTTCTCGGATAAAATAAAATTACATTTGCACCCTCAACATAAGTATTGACAGCGTCAATCGTAAAAACATTTGACGCTGTGCCTTTGCCATTGCCGGCGGTTATGGCAGTATTATCCGACAGAGCGTTGACAGTCATACCGTCATCAGATGTATTTTCAGCCATCATTGACAACTGTACTACAAAAGTCAGCAAAGTAAAACACAGAATCAATGAAATTATTTTTTTCATTGTTTTTCCCCCCAAGGAAACAGAGTAAATATATAAAAAGTTAAAATCAATTTAATCTGACTTAACATAATTTTCCGGTTAAAATAATAAGATAATCCATACAGGCACAAAAAGTCGTGCCTGTACGGTTTATCCGTAAAATACAAAATACCTGCAAATAAAAATGCTTTGATATGCAAGGACAGGGAAACTTTTTTCAGGTTTCCCTGTCAACAATCATTTAATTATTTATGCACAAGGCGAACCCTTAATGCTTCAAGTCTTAATGCTTGTCCTGTTGTACCCGAAGTTTCGCCGTTTCTGCATACTGACATCCAGCCAATATCCTGAACAGCAGATTGATATTCTACATTGTAGTGCTGTGCGATTTCGCCTGTAAGTCTGATTTCAATAGCCTCAATTCTGAGCGACTGACCTGTTGTGCCTGCATAAGCGTTTGCACTCTGCCAGTCCATCCAGCCGTAATTCTGAACATGTACTCTGTACTGAACATCGCCGCTCATACCGTTTACATACATTCTTACGCCTTCAAGCCTGAGAGCCTGACCTTATGTACCAAGAACTGCCCAGTTTGATACAGGTGCAACATCACCGATATTCTGTACATGACCTGAATAAACTATATCAGCCAAGGTAGCTTCGGTTGTCACGCAGGAGGCATTTCCATATACATCATATGCATAAATATGCGTGATATACTTTCCGACTTCACCCTTATGTTCGCTTGCATTTACATAGAATGTTGCCTTATTTCCGCTGATTTGACCTATGTGCCAGATTAAATCGTCCTGACCGTTATTTTCTGTCCAGGTCGGGAATTTTACTGATGTTATCGGACTTTCGTCAGAAATATCACAGGTTACTCTGTAACCGTTTGCTGATACTTCGGAAATTGTTATATTACTGATAACCGGAGCATTTGATTCAGCTTTTGTCGGCTGTATCTTGTCGATTGTAAAGAGCTGATTGTTACCGCCGTGGAAGGTAAAGCTCATAATGTTTGCAAAATTATCAGCCACAGCACCGCATACATCAAGAACACGGTCGGAACAAGCGGCTTTCAGAGCATAACAGCCGTTGTAATTATAGATATACCATTTCTGTGCAGGACTTTCGTTGTTATCATAAATCTGCACATTTGCACCGTCCCTGTTTTCTGCATAAGCGAGGTCAAGACATTTGCCGTTGTATGTATTGGTAATTCTGTAAGAACCGTCATTATAACGGTCAAATCTCCAGATATGATCGTCTGCATTTGTTTTGTCAAAGATAACGACATTGCCGTTTTCGTTTCTACAGTCAACCGCAACATCCTTGTTTGCGTTGACATTGACAATTTTTGCATAGAAGCCTGTGCCAAGGTCAGCTATGCCGCAGTCGTAAATGCTGAGCGGTTTCTCTAAATATACATTAGTATCGCTGTTGCATGACTGGTTGCCGTACGGGTCATACGCATAGATATGTGTAATATATGTGACGTACTCGCCCTTATGGTCACCTCTGCTGATGTAACAGGTTGCAGTATTTCCGCTGACTGTACCCTCGTGCCAGATTAAATCGTCCTGTCCGTTGTTTGCCGTCCATGTCGGGAATTTTACGGAAGTTATTCCGCTGTCGTCCCAGACATCACAGGTTACTCTGTAACCGCTGTCGGATACCTCAGTAACACGAACATTTGCAATTCCGGGTGCGTTTGTTTCGTTTGTGATATTAACCCAGCCTGAGCCTATGCATACATTTGAACCCTTGCGTGTGTTGATAGCATAAATATACACAGGCTGTGAACCTCTTAATGATGTACTTATTGTTGCGTCAAAGCCGTGGTAATTGCCGCAGCCGAATGCACTGTTTACATCTGTTCTTGTTGTGTTTGCAGTTATTGCGTGACCTTCACCGCTGCCTGCCGGTCCGCCGATATATACATGAACCGGAATTGATATAGCTGCACAGTCCTTATCGAACGTCCAGCCTCTTACATTAACTGTTCCTACTCCGCCGTTTATTGCGTCAACATAGCCGTCAGGATTGAAGCCGTTTGCAACATATCCGTTGAAACGGAGGATAGCGTCATGATTGCCGCTGCTTGATGTCCATCTGTTGACATTGAAGTAAAGCTGTCCGTCAGACGATACATTGCAGGATTCAATCTCAAAGCCTGAGTAAGCACCCGAAGTTACCCTGAACGACAGGAACGGATCGGAATTTACTGTACCGAAAGCATTGTAGGTGTCATAAACCGCAATAATAGACTGATTGCTTTTTTCTGCACCGCCGCCCCAGAGAGGAACATAAATTTTGCCGTCGTGGTAGCCCATTCCCTGATGAGTGTATGACGACAGATTAAGGTATGAGCCGTTAATCTTTACACTGCTTGTGTTAATATTGAATGCCTTTGTAATGTTGATTACACCACTTGTTGCACTCTTTGCAACAGAACCTCTGTAAACAGTTGCTCCCGATTTGAACAGGAAATAAACATTGTTGGCATCTGTTCTTTCAATGCTAACACCCGAAACACTCTTTTGTGCACCGTTATACATAAGTGTATAGCCGCCTGATTTTGTTGCCTTTGAGCCGTCAACCTTGATTCTGACTAAGCTGTTGCTGCCTGTTGCCATTGTCGCAACGAAAAGCTGTGAGTAACCGTCAATGGTTGTTACATCCATATCGTTTGCGTGGTTTAAGTAGCTGTAATTAGAACCTGTGCTGTTTGTAAGATTTGTTGTTTTGCCTGTATTTTTGTTTGTTTTCTGCAATACGGCTGT
>JBJEOP010000149.1:0-5085 GCA_051880775.1 Acutalibacteraceae bacterium | reverse complement strand
TTTATAAGTGCTATTGTCTGCGGCTGCATAACTATTTTATTGTCGGAAACTGTATGGCTGCCGATTTCAAACACTGTTTCGCCGTTGTATTCAAACGGTGCTGTCTGCTCATTTTCTGTAGGATTAACAGCAATTATGAATTGACCCCTTTTAAATATAAACGGATATTTTTCTTTTTCGGCATAAACAACCTCAAAATCTCCGTCAGACTGCAAATCTTTATTTGCGTGGCGTATTGCAATAATCTTTCGGAGTGTGTTGAGAATGGAGGTTTCGTCTTTTTCCTGTGCTTCAACCGTCGGTGCATCTGCACTGCTGTCAACAGGAAGATAAAGATCTTTGCTGTCTGCACTTGAAAATCCGTGATTTGCGGAGCTGTCCCACTGCATAGGAGTGCGTGTACCTGTACGGCTGTAACCGCCCTCTTTACTCTTTAAGCCGTCGATAAACCTCATTCCTATTTCGTCGCCGTAATAAAGGAACGGTACGCCCGGCATCATAAATATAAATGAATAAGCAATTTTTGCTTCAAGCGGTGAAAACATCTTTGTCATACGGGGAGTGTCGTGATTGCAGGTGATAAAGCTGATATAACCTTTGTCTTTTGTGTTTTTAAGGTCATCAAGGTATTCTTCAAGGAATTTTGTAATATCACCTTTGCCCTCTTTTCCGAATACTGCTTTACACTTGCCGCTGTTGTTGTCTTTATCTCTGAACAGTATTCTGTATCCGTTTGTGTCGTGGTCAAGATAGAAGTCACAATGGAATCCGGCATTTAAAGAAACCTGAGGGTTACACCATTCAGATACAATGGCAGCCTCCGGATATTCTTCATCAAGCATTTTACGAATGTTTCGCCAAATTTTACAGGTTTCGGGCTTATCGCCGTCCTCATTTTTAACAAGAGAGTCAGCCATATCAACTCTGAAACCGTCACAGCCCATATCAAGCCAGAAACGCATAACATCTTTCATCGCCTCAACCGTTGCAAGGCAATCAGGATGTGACGGCGGTAGCTGCCAAGCAGGGTGAGAAATGTTGTTAAAGCCGTAGTTAAGTGCCGGCTGAGAACTGAAAAAGTTTACAAGATAGTTTCCGTCTCTTTCGGTAACACCACAGATGAACTTGTACTGAGGCGGTGCCTCCCATACGCTGTCTGTCCATGTGTAACGGTTTGAATATTCATTCTTTTCTGCTTTTTTACTCTGCAAGAACCATTCGCACTGGTCTGATGTGTGTCCGGGAACAAGGTCAAGAAGAATTTTTATTCCTTTTTCGTGTGCGGTTTCAAAAAGATGTTTAAGGTCGTCATTTGTACCATAACGCTCTGCTACAAGATAATAATTTCTTACATCATAGCCTGCGTCCATAAAAGGCGAGTCGAAAACAGGATTCAGCCATATTGCATTACAGCCAAGGCTTTTTACATAATCAAGCTTTGACTCTATTCCCTTAATGTCACCTATTCCGTCACCGTTGCTGTCACAAAATGTCTGAGGGTATATTTCATAAAATACTGCGTCTTTTAACCAGTTTGGCATAATGAACCTCCATATAATTCAGATTTGTTATGTTTTTATTTTATCATAATATTCTGATTTATACAACAGGCAAAATATAATCAAAATAATACAATAATAACCTTTTGGCAATATATGGCTAATCATAGTTTGAAAACACTGACATATATATTCATAAAGGCTTTCGGAAAGTGTGTGATATATATGGAAACAATTTCAAAAGTAAACTCTTTTATTAACGGTATTGTATGGGGACCGTTTATGCTGTGTTTTTTGCTCGGCGTAGGAGTATTTTTTACATTCAAGCTAAAATTTTTTCAGTTTGTTCATTTCAAAACCTGGTGGAACGAAACAGCAATGTCGCTTTTCAGAAAAAACAGCCGCAAACATACAAACGGTAAAATATCATCATTTCAGGCAATGGCAACCGCACTTGCGGGGGCTATCGGAACAGGAAATATAGTCGGTGTTGCCGGAGCTATAAGCCTTGGAGGTGCAGGTGCAATTTTTTGGATGTGGATTGCGTCATTTTTCGGAATGGCTACAATTTTCGCAGAAAATGTTCTTGGCGTAAAATACCGCAGCCGAATCGGAAACAAATTTGTCGGAGGTCCGATGTATTATATTGAAAAAGGTATGCACTGCAAGTGGCTCGCTGTTATTTTTGCGGTGTTTTGTACGATTGCGGCTCTCGGAATGGGAAATATGACTCAGGCAAATTCTGTTTCGGGAGCGTTGGAAAACGGTTTCGGTGTTTCACCGCAAATATGCGGAATTATACTGTCCGTACTTGTTGGAATTATTATTTTTGGAGGTATAGGAAGAATTGCGTCGATTACCGAAAAGATAGTTCCTTTTATGGCTGTTGTCTATACTCTTGCAGCTTTAATTGTAATTTCAGTAAATTATAGGAATATACCGTCCGCATTTTACAAAATATTTGTACAGGCATTTGACCTCAACGCCGCCGCCGGAGGTTTTATGGGTTACGGTATGGCAAGGGCCGTAAAATACGGAATTTCAAGGGGAGTTTTCTCTAACGAGGCAGGTTTGGGCAGTTCACCTATCGTACATGCCGCCGCTGATACCGACGACCCCTGCAAGCAAGGAATGTGGGGAATGTTTCAGGTTTTTATTGATACAATAGTACTTTGTACCCTTATGGCACTTTGTATTCTTACAACGGAATCCGATTGCAGCGGACTTGACGGAATAAAACTCAGCACAGCCTCATTTGAAAGTGTCCTCGGTTCGGCCGGGACATATTTTATGACTCTGTCGATAATACTTTTTGCTTTTGCAACTCTTATTTCGTGGTCATATTACGGTGAACGCAGTCTTGAATATCTTAGCGGCGGAAAGTTCATTATGCCTTACCGTGTATGTTATGCACTGATAACATACATAGGCTGTACAATGGAAATCTCGCTTGTGTGGGAAATTTCTGATACCCTCAACGGTCTTATGGCAATACCTAATCTTATTGCACTGCTGTTCCTTTCCCGTGATATTGATTACCGGAAAATCGCAATCAACAAACGCTTGACTGTTTAAGAGCGTTGGCACTTGCAATTCCTATAATAAAAATTTTCTAAATTTACCTTTATGTCTTGAAGTATGCTTAAAAAAATGTTAAAATAAGTGTCACAATGCGTTATGGAGGAATTTAAAATGCAAAATACAGAAAAAACAATGGACAAAATCGTTGCACTCTGTAAAAACAGAGGCTTTGTATATCCGGGTTCTGAAATTTATGGCGGACTCGCAAATACATGGGATTACGGCCCGCTCGGAATGGCTCTGAAAAATAATATTAAGTCTGCCTGGCTTAAAAAATTTGTACAGGAAAACAAATATAATGTCGGACTGGATTCAGCAATTCTTATGAACCCTCAGACATGGGTTGCATCGGGACATCTCGGCGGTTTTTCTGATCCGCTTATGGACTGCAAGGAATGTAAAACACGCCATCGTGCAGATAACCTCATTGAAGATTTTGACGGCACTAATGTTGCAGGCTGGTCAAACGAACAGATGATGGATTACATCAAAGAAAAACAAATTCCCTGTCCTGATTGTGGAAAGCATAACTTTACAGATATTCGTCAGTTTAACCTTATGTTTAAAACATTTCAGGGTGTTACGGAAGACAGCAAAAACGAAATTTATCTTCGCCCGGAAACTGCACAGGGTATCTTTGTAAACTTTGCGAATATCCAGAGAACAAGCCGAAAGAAAGTTCCTTTCGGTGTTGCACAAATCGGTAAATCGTTCCGTAACGAAATTACTCCCGGAAACTTTATTTTCCGTGTCCGTGAGTTTGAACAGATGGAACTTGAATTTTTCTGCAAGCCCGGTACAGACCTTGAATGGTTTGAATATTGGAGAGGCTTCTGCCGTGACTGGCTCTATTCGCTTAATATGAAGCCAGAAAACCTCCGTCTCCGTGACCACGATAAAGAGGAGCTTTGCTTCTATTCAAAAGCCACAACAGACTTTGAGTATCTCTTCCCGTTCGGCTGGGGTGAGCTGTGGGGTGTTGCCGACAGAACCGACTATGACCTCACACAGCATATCAACACAAGCGGCAAGAGCCTTGAATACTTTGATCCTCAGACAAACGAAAAATATATTCCGTATGTTATTGAGCCGTCACTCGGTGTTGAACGTCTTTTCCTTGCACTTGTTGTTGAGGCTTATGATGAAGAAAAGATTGATGAAAAGGATACAAGAGTCGTGCTCAGACTTCATCCTGCACTTGCTCCGTTCAAAGCTGCCGTTCTCCCGCTTTCAAAGAAACTTTCAGAGAAGGCTGATGAAGTTTATTCAATGTTGCAGAAAAACTTTATGCTTGATTATGATGATGCGGGTTCAATCGGTAAGCGTTACCGTCGTCAGGACGAAATCGGAACTCCGTTCTGTATCACATACGATTTTGACAGTATTGAAGATAACTGTGTAACAGTTCGTGACAGAGATACAATGTCTCAGGAGCGTGTTTCCATCGACAAGTTGGTTGATTATTTAAACGATAAAATTAAATTTTGATTTTTAAAATTTAAAATACAGACAAAATTAAAAAATAAAATCGGGTTCTTTAAGTCTTATTGTTAAGACCTTTAAAGAACCCGATTTTTTCGTTATATTTACAAGATATGTTGTTTGATATTTGTTGAAAATACAGAATTGTTAAGGTGGAGTTTTCCCTAAAAGAAGTTATCTTTTTTTATTCTGCAATAGCAGCATAATGCAAAACATCAAACTTGTGGGGTGAAATATCTTTCAGCAATTTAGTATGTTCCTGTTCCTGTATCAGCTACATTTTGACCTTTTATACACTAACTTCGTTTTATGATTTTATCATAAAATTCATATAGAAAAATATCACGAAATCTTGCATAATCCGTTGAAGTTTTACCCCGGTCAAAAGCTTTTCCTTTGTCTGTGTTTTATTGATAATATTCATAAATCTAATTTCCAAGGTAAATTTATAAAAATCATTTATGCAATATATTTTATTTTTTAAGTTTGCCGATAATTACGAAACGATTTTTATAAAGCAGAA
>JBJEOP010000148.1:0-5226 GCA_051880775.1 Acutalibacteraceae bacterium | reverse complement strand
CTCAATTGCGTTGCAATTTTCATCAACCCGCTGCGTGAAAAAGTCGGCGTTATGTTCGGCAACCCCGAAACAACTCCCGGCGGCCGTGCGTTGAAATTCTACTCGTCGGTAAGAATAGACATCAGAAAGATTGAGCCAATCAAAGTAAACGGCGAGGTAATCGGTTCAAGAACAAGAGCAAAGGTTGTCAAAAACAAGATTGCACCGCCGTTCCGTGAGGCTGAATTTGACATTATGTACGGCAAGGGAATTTCCCGTGTCGGCGAGCTTCTTGACCTTGCGGTAAAGCTTGATATTGTGAAAAAGAGCGGCTCGTGGTTCTCCTATAACGGCACAAGGATTGGACAGGGTCGTGACAACACAAAGGAATATCTTTTGAATAATCCCGAAATCGCAAAACAGGTTGAGGACGAGCTTATGGCGAATAAAGACAAGATTACTTTTTCAAAGTCAGTTTCAAAAACCCGTGCAAAGGCAACTCCCGTAAAAGACGAAACACCTGACGAAGCCCCGAACACAGACGAACAGACGGCTGACTCTGCCGAAAAAGCCGAGTCGAGAACATCAGATGCCGACATCGACATAATGGTTGAATAATTATGATTATAACGGCTGTTGAACAGCGTAAAAAAAGTATGACGGCACTTTTCATTGACGGAGAGTATGCCGTCAGCATTGATACGGTGACTTTTGCGTCATCGGGCAAAAAAACAGGCTCGGAAATTACTGACGAGGAGCTTTATGACCTTATCGAAAATTCAAAGTTCAACAGGGCAAAGGAAAAAGCACTTTATCTTATAGAATACCGCAGCCGTACAAAGCGTGAACTTCTTGATAAATTAGTTCCTCTTTTCGGAGAAAACGCATCACTGCTTGCTGTCGAAAGACTTGAACAGCTTGGTCTTATCAATGACGAGGCTTATGCACGGGAGTATGCCGAAAGTCTGCTGTTCAAAAAGAAATTTTCCCGTGAACGTGCGTCCTTTGAAATGACAAAAAAGGGCATAGACAGATATGTAATCGAGGATATACTCGATGAGCTTTCGCCCGACCCCGTCGAGCAAATCCGACAGCTTCTGGAAACAAAATTCGCACGAAATCTCTCCGACGAAAAAGGCCGTGCAAAAACAATAAATTCCCTCAGAGCAATGGGATACAGATGGTCTGACATACAGGACGCTATGAATGATTATTGAGAGTGGAGTGTGGAGAGTGGAGAGTGGAGTTGCGGTGGTTTTACACTGTTAATTTGTTTTTAAAGTCATTATTGATATAAAAATTCCGAATTTAAAAAGGGTGGTTTAAAAAAATGGCAATAAGAGTAGGAATGGTCAGCCTTGGCTGTGCAAAAAACAGGGTTGACGCAGAAATGATGTTGTTTACACTGCGTGAGGCAGGCTTTGAACTTGTTGCTGATGCTGCAATGAGCGACGTTGCAATAGTGAATACCTGCGGATTTATCGAGGACGCAAAGCAGGAAAGTATAGATGAAATTCTCGAGCTTGCACAGCTTAAAAAAGAGGGAAAAATAAAGGCGATAATCGTAACGGGCTGTCTTGCCGAAAGATATCAGTCAGAGGTTATGAAAGAGCTTTATGAGGTTGACGCCGTTATCGGAATAGGTGCAAATGCAATGATAGCAGATGTAGTAAACGACGTTTTAAACGGCAAAAAAGACCAGATGTTCCCCGAAAAAACCGACCTTGCACTCTGCGGAGGCCGTGTGCGTACAACGCCGTTTTATTATGCTTATCTTAAAATTGCCGAGGGCTGCGACAACAAATGCACCTATTGTGCAATTCCGATGATAAGAGGAAAATACCGCAGTCGCCCTATGGACGATATTCTCAGAGAGGCAAAGGAGCTTTCCGAAAAGGGCGTAAAGGAGCTTATACTCATTGCACAGGATACAACACGCTACGGCGAGGATATATGTGGAAAGCCTATGCTTGCACAGCTTCTCACAGAGCTTTGCAAAATTGACAGCGTACAGTATCTGAGAGTATTATACTGTTATCCCGACAGATTGAGTGATGAACTCATCGATGTCTTTGCAAAGGAAGATAAGGTTCTTAAATATATTGACATTCCGTTACAGCACTGCAACGGCAGGATTTTAAAACTTATGAACCGTCACGGCGACAGGGAAAGCCTTACGGCACTTATCAGCAAACTGCGTGAGCGTGTTCCCGATATAACAATAAGAACCACTCTTATGACGGGATTCCCGACCGAAACAGACGAGGAATTTACAGAGCTTTCCGAGTTTGTAAAGGAAATGAAATTTGACCGTCTTGGCTGTTTTGCATATTCGGCTGAGGAAAACACCGCCGCTGCAAAGCTTGACGGACAGATTGATGAAGATGTCAAAAAACACCGTCAGGAAATCATTATGGAACAGCAACAGGAAATAATGGCAGAAAAAGCCTGCCGGTATGTCGGCAAGACAATCAGCGTTCTTTGCGAGGGCTTTGACCGTTATGCCGAATGTTTCTTCGGAAGAAGTAAAGCAGACGCACCTGAGGTTGACGGAAAGGTATTTTTCGTCGCAGAAGGTACAAAGCCAAAAATCGGTGATATAATAAAGGTTGAAATCACCGATACGGTAGATTGTGACCTTATGGGATTTTACAGAGCATAACTATTTTTGAGAGGATTTTCTTGATGAATACACCAAATAAGCTTACGGTACTAAGGCTGATATTTGTGCCGTTCTATGTATTTTTCCTGCTTATGCCGTCAATTCCGCATCACTATATAATAGCGATTATTCTGTTTGGTGCGGCGGCATATACAGACCATCTTGACGGCAAAATCGCACGAAAAAACAATATGATAACCGATTTCGGAAAATTTGCCGACCCGCTTGCCGACAAAATTATGATACTTGCCGCCCTTGCCTGTTTTGTGCAGACGGGTCTTACAAACGCAATAATTCTTATTCTTATAATATCCCGTGAATTTATGGTAACGTCAATCCGACTTGTAGCGTCAAGTCAGGGAAAGGTTGTTGCCGCAAACGGCTGGGGCAAGGCAAAAACAATAAGTCAGATTGCCGCCGTTTTATTGGTTATGCTTATGCAGTATGTGCTTGAACTCAACAGTCTTAATGTCATCAGCCTTGATAATACCGCACAACTTACACAGTGCTTTGATATTATCGGTGATGTTCTTATGTGGATTGCAACGGTACTTACGCTTGTTTCGGGAATAATCTATATCGTTCAGAATTTTGAATTTATAAAAAACGCAAAATAATTTCAAATCAGATATTCACTTTTCAGACTTATTGGTGTATAATATATATAACAGATATTTTTAAATGCTATGACGGAGAGAAGTAACGGTTCAATGATTTTTCAGAGAGATGTCTGTTTGCTGAAATGACATTATTATCATACCCGTGAAATGCACTCCAACAGCTTATAGGGGGAATTTTTGAGTATCCCTGTACGGTTTCCGCCGTTATCGGACTAATGAGGACGGATAATTCCGTTGAATCAGGGTGGAACAGCGTAGCACAGCCACGCCCCTTTTTGCGATATGCATTAAGGAGCGTGGTTTTTTTGCGGGCGGCAAGCTGCCACACCCGAATTGCGTTCAAAGTTATTGTTAATATTAACCTCTTGTCCGCACATTGAACTAACGGTTCGCATAATAATTATGAATTATGCATTATGAATTATTTTCGGTGGTGATGTATTTTGTTTAAGAATTTAAAGGCAGAGCTTGATTCGATTATGGAGCGTGACCCGGCCGCAAGAAGCAGACTTGAAGTATATTTTCTGTATTCGGGCTTTAAGGCGGTTCGTGCATACAGAAAATCAAACTGGTTTTTCAGGCATAATATGAAATTTATCGCAAGATTTATTTCACAGCGTGCAAGACACAAGACGGGAATTGAAATTCACCCCGGTGCAACTATCGGAAAGGGACTTTTCATAGATCACGGAATGGGAGTTGTAATCGGTGAAACCACAGAAATCGGCGACAACTGCACGATATATCAGAATGTTACCCTCGGCGGAACGGGCAAAGACCACGGAAAACGTCACCCGACGCTCGGCAACAATGTTCTTGTCGGTGCCGGTGCAAAGGTTCTCGGACCGTTCAGAGTGGGCGACAACGCAAGAATTGCCGCAGGTGCAGTGGTTCTCAGTGAAGTACCCGACAATGCAACCGCCGTCGGTGTACCGGCAAGAATTGTGCGTGTAAACGGTGTGAAGATAAACAATTCCTGTCTTGACCAGATACACTTTACCGACCCTGTCGCACAAAAAATCTGTCAGCTTGAACACGAGATTGACACTCTTACAAAGGCAGTAAACAAATTACCCGAAAACAATAAATAAATATTTTAAAGCGGAAAGGAAATGCAAGCTATGAAAATCTACAATACGCTTACAAGACAAAAAGAAGAACTCAGAACCATCAACGACGGAGAGGTTAAAATTTATGCCTGCGGTCCTACTGTTTATAACTATATTCACATAGGAAATGCACGTCCGATATGCGTTTTTGACATTCTCCGCCGTTATCTTGAATACAGGGGATACAAGGTAACATTTGTTCAGAATTTCACCGACATTGACGACAAAATCATTAAAAAGGCAAACGAGGAAAATTCCGATTATATTACGGTTTCCGAAAAATATATTGCGGAATACAAAACGGACGCAAAGGGACTTAATGTCCGTGAGGCTACAATACATCCCCGTGCAACTGAAAATATTCAGCAAATCATTGATATGATTAAAACTCTTGAAGACAAGGGCTACGCTTATTCAACGGAATACGGTGATGTTTATTTCCGCACAAATAAATTCGACGAGTACGGCAAGCTTTCACATCAGCCGCTTGAAGACCTTGAAGCAGGTGCAAGAATAAGCATAGGCGAAACAAAAGAAAATCCTATGGATTTTGCATTATGGAAAGGTGCAAAACCGGGCGAGCCGTCTTGGGATTCACCGTGGGGCAAGGGTCGTCCGGGCTGGCACATCGAGTGTTCGACAATGGCAAAAAGATACCTTGGCGACACAATCGACATTCACTGCGGCGGACAGGATTTGGTTTTCCCGCATCACGAAAACGAGATTGCACAGAGCGAATGCTGCAACGGCGTTCCGTTTGCACATTACTGGATGCACAACGGCTATATCAATGTTGACAACAGAAAGATGTCAAAATCGCGCAATAACTTCTGTACCGTCCGTGATGTTGCCGAAA
>JBJEOP010000147.1:0-5269 GCA_051880775.1 Acutalibacteraceae bacterium | reverse complement strand
AGCTTTCAACAGTAATGGCTGAACACAGTGCTGAATTTGACAGTGACTATGAACAGGTTTGTAAAAACGGTAAATTGCTTGCAAGAAAGCTGTATGTCCGTTATCTCGGTCTTTCAGATAAAGATGACAGCAACAAAGACAGACTGCTTTCAATGTTTGCTGACACCTCAAAGGAAGTAAGGGAACTTCTCGTAAAAGCCGTTTCACAGCATAAAAACTATGAACCGGAAGTTCTTGCAATGCTTGAATCTAAAAAATCCGCAATCCGTGAAACAGCCATTGATGTTCTTTCTGTATGGGGAGCAAATAATTATAAAGATGTTCTTCTTTCTGTTGCCGAAAATGAAAAAAGTGCAAAGCTTAAAGAAAAAATCAATAAGGCTCTTAATATCACAACCACAGTTGAAACTCAGGGTGATGAGGCTTTTTCATCTATGCTTTTTGTTGACAGCATACACAAAGGCGGCAAAGCCAGAAAAGTCCAGTGGCTTTATGAAACACCAAACAGTACGGTTCATTTCAAAAACGGCAACGCCGCAGACGATAAATATATGCAGGCAATACTTCTTTGTTATGCTGATATGTCAAATCTTGGGGTTAATCAAAGTGCCGCACTTCTTGCACAGGAGCTTAATGAACAAGAACTGGGCAGATACGCTGAAACAATCTTTTCAAAATGGACAGCACAGGGAGCAGAGGCAAAGAAAAAATGGGTACTGTATTTTTGTGCAATTCACGGCGGACATAATATGATTGAGGTTTTGCTGAATTATATCAAGGAATGGGCAGAAAATACACGAGGTGCAATAGCGTCTGAGGCGGTTCGTGCAATAGCATGCAACGGCAGCTCGGAGGCACTTATGAACGTTGATAATATCGCACATAAATTTAAACATAAACAGGTAAAGAGTGCCGCAGTAAAGGCACTTGATGATGCCGCCGAAGAACTCGGAATAACAAGTGACGAGCTTGGCGACAGGATAGTACCCGATCTTGGCTTTGACGAAAATATGGAGCGAATATTTGATTACGGCACAAGAAAATTCAAAGTATATCTCACACCAACGCTTGAACTTGAAGTTTTTGACGAAAGCAACAAAAAGCTGAAAACACTTCCATCGCCTGCAAAGAAAGACGACGAAACTATCGCAAAACAGTCAAATACCGAGTTTAAAGCAATGAAAAAACAGCTCAAAAATGTTGTTTCAATTCAGAAACTCCGACTTGAAACTGCACTTCTTGCCGACAGAAGATGGAATGTTGAAAATTGGAACAATCTCTTTGTAAAGAACCCTGTAATGCATAGTTTTGCAATCGGACTTATATGGGCGGCTTATGAAAATGACAATCTTGTGCAGACATTCAGATATATGGAGGACGGAACATTCAATACCGCTGATGAAGATGAATTTGAACTCCCCGAAAACTGTACAATCGGACTTGTTCACCCGATAGACCTTTCACAAGATGAACTTTCAACGTGGAAAGAGCAGTTAAGCGACTACGAAATAACACAGCCGTTTGAACAGCTTGAAAGAAAAGTTTACCGTATCAAAGAGGACGAAATCGGTCAGCTTGACTTTAACCGCTTTAACGGCAGAGAAATAAACGGAATGACGCTCCTCGGCAGAATGACAAAAATGGGCTGGTACAAAGGCTCCGTTCAGGACGCAGGCTGCTTCTATACATTCTACCGTGAGGACATTACAAAACGCATTAAAGATAAGGATAATCAGGTTCACCTTGTCGGAAATGCAGTCGAACTGAATTTCTCGGGAATGTATGTAGGCGGTGACGATGAAGAAGTCACTATCGAAAACATAAGATTTTACAAGCCCGGTACAGTAAAGCGTGGTAGCTATGAATATGATGAACCCGATGAACAGAGAACGATAACACCCGACAAAATAAACCCACGCTATCTGAGCGAAATAATAAATCAGATTGAAACAATTTTAAAATAATTCTATAAGGCAAAACCGATACGGATTTTTTCGTATCGGTTTTTGCATATTTTCAGAAAATATTGTTAATGCTCGGATATTCAACGCTCTTAAAGTGGTCGAGCAGTGTTGATGCTCTTTGACATTCTGCATAAAAAAGCGGCACTTCCTCATACTGAATGTATGATTGGGCAATGTTTATCGCTTCTTCAATCTCATCTAATTTTCCGTGAGAAACGAATAAAAGCATTATTTCAATTTTCTTTTCCCATTCATCAATAGCCTCAGCAAGCTCTTTTTTTGCACTGTCAATATTTCCGTCAAGAGCATATTGCTGGGATTTCTGAACTTTTTCCATTACCATATCTGCCGTTTTGGTATTTATAAAAAAGCCTGTTGCGGCAATACCCGCTATAATTAAAAAAATTACTATTGTACCGATAAGCCTTTTCAAATCAAACAATCCTTTCTTTTTTTATTATCTGATAAGTTCTTCTTTTGTCAGCGGTCATAATAAATATATCGTTAAGTTTTATGTTTTCGTTACTGAGAATACTATATAGCCATTCCTTGTCCAGACCGCAGAATTCAAGCGACGACTGAGCAATTTCTCCGTCGCTTATCACAACGGTTTGCAATCCTTTGTCGGTTGTTTTTATACCCATTTGCTTTGCGGTTACGGTTTCGTTTTCGGGCTTTTTCAGTACGCTAAGGTTTCCATTGGTTTCCATAACGGCGAAAGCAACATCTTCAATGTTAAACACATTTTTCTGACGTAGCTGTTCGTATAAATCCTCGGTACTCATACGCAGTCTTTTCATTTCTGACTGGTCGATTTTTCCGTCATTTATTACTACAATCGGTTTTCCGCAGATAACACGTCTGAAACCTGCCCTTTTCAGCATAAGAAATGAAATTATAACCTCACACACAACCAATACTAAAATAGGAATTATTCCGCTGAGCATTGACTGGTCTGTGTCCTGCATAGGAATTGACGCAATGTTTGATATAAGCAAGGTTACAACCAGTTCGCTTGTCTGTAATTCGCTTATCTGTCTTTTGCCCATCATTCTTACGGCGAATATAATAAGTACATATAAAAGTAATGTTCTTATCGCAGAAATAATCATATTTGCAGGGATTTTACCCTTACACCTCCAAAGAAATATTATAAATATTTTTATACAAATCAACCCTGATTATACCGCAAACAGCAATTTTTAAATCAAGTGAATAATTCCGTTAAAAATGGAACACATTATTATTTAGTAAAGCGGGAGGTGAAGTGCTTGTATAAGTTCGTCAAAGAATTAAAGGATATATATACTCATAAGCCACGAGGCGGCTTTAAAGAAAGTGAAACACCGCTTGATGTATCAATGAAGAAAAATCTTGAATATATAAAAAGCCGCTTTGAAAACAGTGCCGACCTAACAATACACGAAATGAAGCTTTCGGGAATTGATACAGCCGTCATAACAATTGAGGGAATGGTGAATAAAGATATTCTCGCATTGGGCGTTATAAAACCGCTTTTTGAATATAAATTCAGCGGTACGCCTGACGAATGTTTTAACGCTGTAAAATCAAAGATATTATACACAGCCGAGCTTGTAGATATTGAAACCTACGAAATGGCTGAAAAATTTGCAATGTCGGGTTTTGCTGTACTTGCCGTAAACGGCTGTAAAAAAATGCTTGCAATAGGAATACAGGGCTTCAGTTTCAGAAGTGTTTCCGAGCCTGAATCCGATGTTGTTCAAAGAGGCTCAAAGGAGGGCTTTGTTGAGGCACTGAGAATAAATATGTCGCTCATACGCCGAAGAATAAAAAATCCAAAGCTGAAATTTGAAACAATGACAGTCGGAAAGGTCAGCAAGACCGATATATGTTTATGTTATCTTACAGATACCGTGTCAAAAAAAATCCTGAACAAACTCAAACAACGCATAAGCAGCACCGACCTTGACACCGTATTTGCGTCGGGATATCTTGTGCCGTTTCTTGAAGAAAGAGGGGATTTTTCTTTTTTCAGTGGTGTGGGAGTATCCGAACGACCTGACACCGTATGCGGAAAAATCACCGAGGGGCGTATTGCGGTATTGATTGACGGAGCACCGTCAGCACTCATTGTGCCGTATCTTTTTGTAGAATATTTTCAGACGCTTGACGATTATTCAAACCGTGCATATTTTGCGACATTTACACGCTGGCTGAAATATTTTTCGTTTTTTATATCATTTCTTCTTCCCGGAATATACACCGCACTCGGAACATTTCACCCCGAGATGTTCCCGACGCTGTTGCTTAATAAAATTGCAGGGGCAATAGGGGATACACCATTGTCACTTATGGCAGAAACAATTCTTATTCACTTTGTGTATGAAATAATGCGTGAGGCAGGACTGCGTATGCCTCAGCCTCTGGGATATGCCGTGAGCATAGTCGGCGGTCTTGTTGTCGGTGAAACTGCGGTAAACTCAGGACTAATCGGAGCTCCCACACTTATGGTTGTGGCAATTACCGCAATATGTTCGTATGTTATTCCGAGCCTTTATGCACCGTCGGCGGTGTTAAGACTTATATTCACGCTTGCGGGAGGAATACTTGGAATATGGGGAGTAGCGTTTCTTTTTTGTATGGTACTTGTAAATATCTGCGGAAAAAACAGCTTTGGTGTGCCTTATACTTCCCCTGTAACACCTTTCAGTGCTTCTGCAATGCGTGATGTGGCAGTGAGGGCAGGCTGGAAAATTCTTTCAAAAAAGCGTGAAAAAATTCAGGATATGCCGGGAGTTAATCTGAAAAGTGAGGATAATGAAGATGAACGATAAGGGAATCGTAACATCAGGACAGCTTTTTGTGCTGTTTTTTATCAGCAGAATTATTATTGCGGTGTTTTGTTCTCCGAAAATTTCGGGAGTAAATACCTTGTGGGATTATTTTCTTCCTGTGATTATTTCTCTTTTTTTGTCAATGCTTATGCTTGTTCCCGTGCTTGTTATGTACCGACAGAACCGACAAATGTCTGTCAGCGAATACTCGTACAGGTATTTTGGAAAAGCCGGAAATGTAATTACAATTTTGTATGCACTTTATTTTTTTGTTGGCTGTGTCTATTCGCTTTCGGTATATTACGGATTTTTGAAGTTTATTTCTCCTGACGGAATACAGATTTCACTTATTTTAATCCTGCTTGTTATCGCCTGTGTTTATGCGTCATTCAAAGGCTTGGAGGCTGTTTCAAGACTTTCGGGAATTGTGCTTGTAATAATTATTATTGCGGCAGTTATCTTGATATCTTTTCTTTCGTCCGAATTATC
>JBJEOP010000146.1:0-5347 GCA_051880775.1 Acutalibacteraceae bacterium | reverse complement strand
TGACAAAGCTGAAACGGACAGAAAACGGAATAACCTCAAACGGCGAGCATATAAGAAGTATAGATATACTTCACGGCGGTGATGTTGTCGAGCTGAAAATGCCCGATGACGAAAACTATATCACTCCAATAAACATTCCGCTTGATATTGTTTATGAGGACAGCGAAATTATAATATTCAACAAGCCGCCGTTTATGCCTGTTCACCCTGTAAGAGATCATCAGCTTGACACGCTTGCAAACGGTGCAGTATATTACAGCGAAAGCAAGGGCGAACATTATACTTTTCGTGCAATAAACCGCCTTGACCGTGATACTTCGGGACTTGTGCTTGTCGCAAAGAGTGCATATTCTGCGGCATTTTTACCTAAAACAGTCGATAAAACCTATTTTGCACTCTGTGAGGGCGAGCTTTTCGGCAGCGGCACAATAGACGCACCTTTAAGACTTAAAGAAGGTCACACAATTCAGCGTGAAACAGGAGAAGGCGGAGTAAGAGCCGTAACACACTGGAAATCCCTTTGTGTTGAACATAATCACACCTACCTTGAAATTAAACTCGAAACAGGCAGAACTCATCAGATAAGAGCTCATTTTGCGAGTATAGGTCATTCGCTTGCGGGAGATGATATGTACGGCGGCAGTCGGAAATATTTTGACCGTCAGTGCCTTGACTGCGGCGTTCTGAGTTTTATTCACCCCACGACAAAACAAAAAATGACAATAAAAAAGCCTGTTGAAAACTGGCTTGAAATTCTGAATAAAAATTTCAGCGAAAAAAGCGGCGGTCATAACAACTCCTGCGGCAAGCTGCCGCACCCGAATTGCGTTCAAAGTAATTGATACCGTTAAGTCTTTGTCCGCGGTGGCGTGCCGCCACTGTCGATTCGCGTTCAAAGTTATTGTTACCGTTAAGTCTTTGTCCGCGGCATAAGTTATTGTCAACATTACTAATTCCTAATTCCTCATTCCTAATTCTTTTTCACTAATGTATAAAAATTTTTAATAAAACGGTTCTTATTTAAGCAATAAGTGCATATAATTTATTATAATCATTGTTTATGTGCTACATATTATATTAACATTTTTATGCAAGAACACAAATCAAAGATGTGCTGTTATTTTAAAATTACGGTTGTTTATTAACAGGAATTTTTAAAAATTCAATGAATACATAACAAAAGCGTTTCTGAAAAATAAAATCGGGAACGCTTGTACTTTTTTCGGCACTTGATTTTTTCACAGTCGGTATTTGTCTGAATATAATATAATGTGTTGATTTTTATAAACAATGATTAAATCGCTCTATATGGGACAAAATAACATTGTCAGCACATCAAATCAAAAATTCGGAGCGTGAAAAGATATGAACATCAGACGAGGAGATATTTATTATGCTGATTTAAGTCCTGTTATAGGTTCAGAACAGGGCGGAATAAGACCGGTACTGATTATACAGAATGATGTCGGCAACAGATTCAGTCCGACTGTCATTGCTGCGGCAATCACAAGCCAGAGTTCAAAGGCAAATCTTCCCACTCATATAAGGCTTTATGCCGACCACAGCGGTCTTGCAAAGGATTCGGTTGTTCTTCTTGAACAGATACGGACTCTTGACAAACGCAGACTCAAAGAAAAAATGGGTTCTCTCAGCAGCTACGATATGTATAAGGTTGACGAGGCGTTGTCGATAAGCTTCGGTCTTGGTATGGAAGAAGTGAGAAAACAGGCTACATAACAAAATTTAATTTACGCTTATTTTGTTATGTGCAAAGATAAATTCAAGGACATACTAAAAAATAAGATTTTAATTTGCGGCAGTAACGGTAATTCTGATATTTTTCGTTACTGCCGCAACAATATTAAGGCAAAAATTATTTTTCTGTAAAACAAATATACTAATGCTCGCTTTATGATGTACGATTGTCATTTTCGTACAAGCATAATTTACAAAATTCTGAATATACTTTGTGCAATAATACTTATTGCCGCAGGAGGCAGGAAAGTGACGCAGACAATATATGTTGATATTCTTTTTTGCCTGAATTTTATAATAGACTATATCATACTTCTGACAGTAAAAAATTTTTTATCACTCGGTTGCAGAAAAAAAAGACTTTTGCTCGGTGCGGCAGTCGGCGGAATATGCTCGTTTGCAATATTCCTGCCGCCTTTACCGTCGGGTTTGTCAATGGTTGTCAGTATGCTGACGGCGTGTATTGTTGTTGCGGCGGCGTTTTGCCCTTTAAACAGAAAAGTATTCATAAAAACATCGGCGGCATTTTTTCTTATCAGTTTTTGTTACTGCGGTGCTATGATAGCGTTGTGGATTATTTTTTCGCCAAAAAACATTGTAATAAGAAACAACAGCGTATATATTGCCGTGTCGCCGATAGTGCTTGTAATAACAACGCTTTTCTGTTACATAATCCTGCGTGTGATAATGAGGATAACAGGGAGGGGATTGCCCAAACAGCTTAAATGCAGAGTTGTTATTGAGTATAACGGCATAACAAAGGAGGCTGACGGTACTGTTGACACGGGAAATACTCTGAAAGAGCCATTTTCGGGGAAATGTGTAATTGTTGCAAGAGAAGAAATATTCAAAGATATGTTTGATGCCGCTGACTGTATGAAAATCACAGAAAATTCGGGCAGCAGCATTAAAGGGGTGCGGCTTGTGCCGTTTAATTCTGTCGGAGGAACAGGGGTTATCCCCGCAGTTAAACCGGACATAATAAAGCTGAAAATCGGTAATGAAGAAACTAAGGTAAGTGCCTATCTTGCTTTTTGCAAAGGAGAAAATATGACAAGCGGAACAGATATGCTTGTGCCTGCCGAGCTGATTATGAAAGGGAGTTGACATTATGGGCAGTGTTAAGGAAATGTCGCATAAGTTTATGTCCGGGTGGCTTGCGTTCAAAATGATGATTATGGGAGCAGACGGGGTTTACTACATAAACGGACCCGAAACTCTCCCGCCGCCGCTGAAAAGTGTTGAAGAAGCCGAAATAATGAAGCGTATCGAAAACGGAGATGACGACGCACGGGAGCCGCTTATTACACACAACCTCAGGCTTGTTGTGTATATCGCAAAAAAGTTTGAATCGCCGTCGGTAAACGTTGAAGATTTGATTTCAATCGGAACAATAGGACTGATAAAGGCTGTCAATACATTTTGTCCGTCAAGAAACATCAAGCTTGCGACCTATGCGTCAAGATGTATCGAAAACGAAATACTTATGTATCTGCGCAAAAACGCTCAGCAAAAAAACGAAATTTCAATAGACGAGCCGCTTAATGTTGACTGGGACGGCAACGAACTTCTCATTTCCGACATTCTCGGCAGTGACAGCGATGTCGTCAACGTTAAGATTGAACAGGAATCCGAACAAAATCAGCTTATGAAAGCCGTTATGAAACTCAACAAGCGTGAACTTCGCATAATGGAGCTGCGTTTCGGTCTTAACGGACAAAAAGAACACACTCAGAAAGAGGTTGCGGATAAGCTTGGAATTTCACAATCCTACATTTCACGCCTCGAAAAGAAAATTATTTCCCGCTTAAAACGTGACCTCGAAATGACAGCCTGATTTTAGTTAGGAGTTAGGAGTTAGGAGTGAGGAGTTGTTGTGAGAGTGGAGAGTTAAGAGTTAAGAGTTAAGAGTGGAGAGTTAAGAGTGGAGTGTGGAGTTAAAATGAGGAATGAGATTGACTGGAATGGCAATATTAAAAAAAGAACATTTAAAAAATGGCAGTGGAGTATATCCGCTGCCATTTTTTTGAAAAGATAAAATATCCGAAATTGGATTATTCTGTTCTGAGGGCGATTACAGGGTCTTTCTTTGCGGCTTTTTTAGCAGGGAGCAGACCGCCGATAAGCGTAATAATTGTGCTTATTGCGATAAGTATAACAGCCGCCGGTAATGAAAGAAACGCATTGACCGTTGCACTGCCGACTAATGCGTGAATAATTGCGTTTATCGGAATTAACAAAAGTTCCGAAATGCCTACACCCAGAATACCGGAACATAGTCCGATAATAAGCGTTTCTGCATTGAATACCTGAGAGATATTGTGCTTTGAAGCACCAATCGCACGGAGAATACCAATTTCCTTTGTGCGTTCCATAACCGAAATGTGTGTGATAATTCCAATCATAATGCACGAAACAATAAGCGAAACCGAAACAAATGCAATAAGCACATAAGAGATTATGTCCACGATTGATGTTACCGAAGAAATCATAAGTGCTATATAGTCTGTATAGGTGATTTTGTTTTCTTCGCTTGCTTTATCGTTGTATTTTTCGATACATTTGGATATTTCGTCCTTGTCCTCAAAGCTGTCGGCATAGATGTTTATTGCTGACGGAGCGTCATAGCTTACTTTGCCGAATTTATCGAGGTTATCATTATAATCACTGCCCGAAATATATTTATCATAGATTGAGAGTAAAAAGTCATTATCGGGTGTTTCTTTAAGCCATTTGTCCATAGCGGCGGCTAAGGTTTTTTCGTCCATAGACTGTGCGTTTGAACCTGTACCGTAAGAAGTATTAGCATTTTGATTATTCGGGATTGTGCCGTTGGGGGTATTTGCAGCCTGACCGTTTGGAGCTGTGCTGTTAGTAGTCTGGTTGTTGGCTGTTGCGTTATTTGCGGCATTAGCGGCTTGATTTTCAGCGGCTGTACCGTTTGGGGTTTCGGTGTTCTGTTTCTTTGAATTGTAAAGAATCATAGTGTACAGGGACGCTTTGCCCGAAGTGCTGAGAGATGATATATATTCTTTTGCGTTTTCGATTTTTGTCTTGTCGTCATCAGCCTTGAACGGCAGTCCGTTAAGCACATTTGTTTCGGGAGTTTCTTCCTGTGCCTTTACAATTTCACTTTTGTTTGTGTAGTCGATAAGATAGTTTGTGAGTTTGTTTGTATAGGCAACGGTTGAATCAAGTGCAGTTGTATTTGCGTCCTCTTTCGGACGGATAACGCCTGTAATTTTCAGCTTAATGCTGTTGTCAAGGATTTGCTGTTGATATGCAATATCATCACCGATATACTTGAATGTTCCGTCACTGTTTTTGATGTAGCAGTTGCAGGCAGGAACAAGGCTGAATTCTTTTTCGCATATATCCTTGTAGTTCCAGCTTGGAATTTCGGCTTCTTTGCCGTCGGCAAGGTCGTCTTTGATTTTGTTGTATTCGTCTTTTGTGATAAATCCGAGCTGATAAAGAATAGAAGTAGGAATTTCATTTCTCTTATCAAGAACAAGTACAACCTCGTCATATTTTTCAGGTAAGTTTCCGTAGATAACATCATAATTATCTGTAATAACGTGGCTTATGCTTT
>JBJEOP010000145.1:0-5375 GCA_051880775.1 Acutalibacteraceae bacterium | reverse complement strand
CGCACGCAGCGATGCCTTGCAGATGCCCGAGCGCACCGATGCCTCGCTGATTACCAGATCAGCGTCAACAGGACACTGCTGTGCAAGCATTCTGCCGGCACGCTGACGGGATTTATTTACCGAAACACCGTCAACAACACTGTCGGGACGAGAAAAATAGATATACTCAAAAATACAGAGTGCGGTTTTTTGTCCGCAGTTTTCGGTATAGCTGTGCATACCGTCCTCGTCAATTACTATCATTTCTCCCGGCATTACATCACGGATAAACTCTCCGCCAAGGCTGTCAAACACGCAGGATTCAGAAGTAATAATATAGCTGTTGCCGAGCTTGCCGACGCAAAGCGGACGAATACCCATAGGGTCACGGACACCTATAAGTTTGCTCGGCGACATCATAACTATTGCATAAGCACCTTTAAGATGCTTTACGGCGTTTTGTACAGCCTCTTCGATACTTATCGCCTGTATTCTTTCGCTTGCAATCATATATGCAATAATCTCGGTATCGCCGTTTGACTGAAAAATTGCGGCTCCCTGATTGAGATATTCACGCAGCTCGGGATAGTTTGACAATGCTCCGTTCATACAGAGTGCAAGCTGTCCTTTAATGTATCGCATAACAAGCGGTGCAAGGTTCTCACGCTCTACCGCCACACCGGACGAATATTTTACATGTCCGAGTGCTATATTTCCGTTTCCGAGTCTTGCAAGCTCAGACTCAGGAAGTGCCTCGGGTATCATTCCGAAATCCTTGTAGTGTACCATTGTTCCGTCATTGTTTACGGCTATTCCTGCACCAACCTGTCCTCTGTGTTGGAGTGCATAAAGTGCAAGATAGGTTTCGTCAACAATGTTTATATCATCATCGTTTTTGTATATACCAAAAACTCCACATTCATCGTGTAACTTGTCAGACATATAAAATATGCTCCTCTTATTTAATAAGTTCCTGTACTTTTTGCTGTATAAGCTCGTCTTTCTTTGCAACGCCGTTTTTCATATTGATTTTTTCTTCTTCAAGCTTATGAGCAAGAAATTCATCAGAAAGTGCAAGTATTTGTATTGCAAGAATTGCGGCATTGTCTGCTCCGTCTATTGCAACAGTTGCAACAGGAATACCCTTTGGCATCTGAACTGTCGCAAGAAGTGCGTCAAGTCCGTCAAGAGTTGATGACTTAATCGGAATACCTATTACAGGAAGAGTAGTATGTGCGGCAAGAACTCCTGCAAGATGTGCTGCCTTTCCCGCTGCGGCAATAATTACGCCAAAACCGTTGTTTCGTGCATTTGACGCAAATTCTGATGCTGCCTCAGGGGTTCTGTGTGCGGACATTACATGCACCTCATAAGGAACGGCATAAGCTGCAAGTGTTTTTACTGCACCTGCAACAACAGGAAAATCACTGTCACTGCCCATAATGATTGCTACTTTTTTCTGTTCAGACATAAAAATACTCCCTTTCAGATATGTTATTTGAAAATAACCTGCTGATTATATCAGTGTGAGTCTTTACATTTGAATAAACAAGTCAAAACGATACTATAAACCATACTTGTTATTCTGCATACTCTTTTTCCATTTTATATTATATTCAGTAAAAAAGCAAGGCTGAGAAGTAAAATACTCAGCCTTGCCTGAAATTATTTTTTGTTTTCAGATTTATGAATAGTCAAACGGACTTTTTTGCTGTGGCTGCTGCATATTATTCTGCGGACGAGGAATATTCTGAATATTCTGTTTTGCCTGTGCTCTTAATGCTTCTTTTGCATTTACTGTATCAGACACACTTGGAATATTCGGTGCTGTTCCGACAGCGGCTGACGCTGACTGATTCGGCTTTGGTGATTTGTCCATTTCACCGTCAACAACAAGTTCTTTGAGTGATGTTGCAAGACCTGCCATTGACTGGATTTCCGACGGAATAATAATCTTTGTTGCTCTGCCGTCTGCAACCTTTGTAAAGGTTTCAAGACTTTTAAGTGCAATTACCTTGTCAGTCGGGGCAGCCTCATTAAGCATTTTCAAGCTGTCCGCATAAGCCTTCTGTACTGCAAGGATAGCCTCAGCTTCACCCTGTGCCTCACGGATTTTTGTTTCCTTGACAGCGTCTGCTCTGAGGATTGCTGCTTCCTTGTGACCTTCGGCAACAAGAATCTGACTGGTCTTTTCGCCCTCTGCGTCAAGTATTCTTGCACGGCGTTCACGCTCTGCCTTCATCTGTTTTTCCATGGCAACCTGAATTTCACGAGGCGGAAGAATGTTTTTAAGTTCAACACGCTTTACTTTTATGCCCCATGCGTCAGTTGCCTCGTCAAGAATAACACGGATTCTCTCGTTGATTTTATCTCTTGATGTAAGTGTATTATCGAGTTCGAGTTCACCGATAATATTACGCAGTGTTGTGGCACAAAGATTTTCGATTGCCATTACAGGATTTTCAACACCGTAAGTATAGAGCTTAGGGTCTGTTATCTGGAAATATACAACCGTATCAATCTGCATTGATACGTTATCTCTTGTGATAACCTGCTGAGGCTGAAAATCCACAACCTGCTCTTTGAGTGATACTCTCTTTGCAATACGATCCATAAACGGAACCTTGACATGAATACCCGTACTCCATGTTCTGAAAAATGCTCCGAAACGCTCGATTACAAAGGCGTTTGCCTGAGGAACGACTTTAATGTTCGCTACGATAATAAGAATTGCTATGATTCCGATAACTATTAGTGCAATTACACCCGGTTCCATAATAAAAGACCTCTTTTCAATTTTTTTGATTTTTAGGATACTGAAATCATTTTGCGTTTGCCGTCTGCTGAATCGGTGCAACAATAAGCTTGACACCCTCTATACTCTTAACGGCAATTTCCGTTCCGAGCGGAAGAAGTGTTCTGTCCTCGGTTATCGCTGACCATTCGCAGTTATCAACCCTGACCTGAAAAAGTCCCTCGTCACCGTTAATAATCTTGGTAACTTTTCCTTTTTTGCCGATATACATATCGGCGTTTGTCGGAGTTTTTTTGAACTTTCTGAGCTTTTTTACAAGCGGAAGAGTCAGCACAAGCAGGAGAATTGTGACAGCAAAGAATACAACAATCTGTATTGTTTCATTTACTCCACACAAGTCACAAATCAATGCCGCCAATCCGCCGAACACCGCCCAGATTGAAACAAGCTGAAACTGAGTAATACCTTCAACAAGGCAGGCAAGCACTATAACCGTCAACCATACCGCTAACATAATGTCACCTCCGATTTATGTTATTATTGTGCTTAGGTTTATCTGTATATTACCATATTTACTGTCAAAAATCAATTATCCGCCGCCG
This sequence comes from Acutalibacteraceae bacterium, assembly GCA_051880775.1. Lineage (GTDB taxonomy): Bacteria > Bacillota > Clostridia > Oscillospirales > Acutalibacteraceae > UBA1213. The sequence goes on along the minus strand of JBJEOP010000145.1, from coordinate 2,039 downwards.
ATTTTACAGTTTATACATTTATGGCAGTATAATAATTTTTAAATAATCCGTCAGGCTTTACATATATATACTGACGGATATTTTACGGATTTTTAATTCAAAAAACGCATTGTTTTCCGCAAATCCAACCTTTTGTGCATTTTCACACATTTTGGAAGTCATCAAAATTATATTTATGCTTATTTGTTCATAATTTATTCATAGATTATCTGCGTTTTCGCTTTTTGCTGTTGTTTTTATTATTTTCAGATGATGCTTTCAGCATACTGTCATATTTTTCAAAGGATATCCCGTATTTGCTTTCAGCATCTGTAAGCGGTCTTGATTTTTTGCGGTTTGATGATGTCTGATTTCTCTGCGAATTTCCGTCGTGAGTATTGCGTGGCTTTATCAGGCATTTTTTATCAAAGCCAATGAGATCCGTTCTGTGTGCAAGTTCGAGTGCCTCGTGAACAAGGTCATAATTTTTAGGATTTTTGTATTGTATCAAGGCTCTCTGCATAGCCTTTTCGTGCGGATTGTGTGCAACATATACCTTTTCCATTGTACGAGGGTCAACGCCGGTATAATACATACAGGTCGAAATTGTTGACGGCGTCGGGTAAAAATCCTGTACCTGTTCGGGCATATAACCGAGGTCACGGAGATATTCGGCAAGTTCTATCGCCTCTTTAAGAGTTGAACCCGGGTGTGACGACATAAGATAAGGTACAAGATACTGCGGCTTTCCGAGTTCCTTGTTAATTTCTTTATATTTTTTGCAAAAGCTGCGGTAAACGCTGTTTTCGGGCTTGCCCATTTTTGTAAGTACGGCGTCTGAAATATGTTCGGGGGCAACCTTTAACTGTCCGCTGATATGATACTGACACATTTCCTTGAAAAATGTATCGTCTTTATCTGCCATAATATAGTCAAATCTGATACCTGAACGGATAAAAACCTTTTTAACACCAGGCAATTCCCTGAGTTCTCTTAAAAGTTCAAGGTAGTCGCTGTGGTCAACAGTGAGGTTTTTGCACGGTTTCGGAAAAAGGCACTGTCTGTTTGTGCATACTCCTTTTGTCAGCTGTTTCTGACAGGACGGCTGACGGAAATTTGCCGTAGGTCCTCCTACATCGTGTATATAGCCTTTGAAATCGGGGTCTTTGATGATTTCCTTTGCCTCGTTTATGATTGATTCGTGACTGCGTGTCTGAATAATTCTGCCCTGATGAAAGGTCAATGCACAAAAGCTGCAACCGCCAAAGCAGCCACGATTGCTTATAAGACTGAATTTTACTTCTTTTATTGCGTCCACTCCGCCCTGTGATTCGTATGACGGGTGATAATTCCTCATATACGGCAAAGCATAAACTGCGTCCATTTCTTCCTGTGCCAACGGCTTTGACATAGGGTTCTGAACAACATAAATACCGTTTGCATAAGGTTCAACAAGGCACTTGCCCGAAAATGCGTCGGTGTTGCAGTATTGTGTATAAAAACTGCGTGCATAATTCAGTTTATCGGATTTAAGGTCATCATAGGTCGGGAGTACGATATAGTCATCATAGAGATTTTCGAGAGTTTTAGTTTTATATACAGTGCCTTTTACAAAGGTTATTTCGTTAACTGGAATTCCGCTGTTTAAAGCGTCGGCAATTTCAACCATTGAGTGTTCGCCCATTCCGTATGAAAGCAAATCCGCCTGTGAGTCAAGCAGAACTGATCTTTTCAGCGTATCCGACCAGTAGTCATAGTGTGCCATACGACGAAGGCTTGCCTCAATTCCGCCGATTATAACAGGTTTTGTTCTATATGTTTTACGGATAAGATTTCCGTAAACCGTTGTCGCATAGTCGGGTCGTTTGCCCATAATTCCTCCGGGAGTGAAAAAGTCCTTTGCCCTGCGTTTTTTTGAAACGGAATAATGGTTTACCATTGAGTCCATATTGCCTGCCGACACCAGAAAGGCAAGTCTTGGTTCACCGAAAACATTTATGCTGTTGTCGTCTTTCCAGTCGGGCTGTGGAATGATGCCAACCGTATACCCATGTGACTCA
>JBJEOP010000144.1:0-29324 GCA_051880775.1 Acutalibacteraceae bacterium | reverse complement strand
CTGTACACACTGTGCGCCAACAGGAAATCCGCCGACAAACGATAATATTATTGCCGAAGAACATATTGCAGGCAATCCGAAAAGGAATTTTATAACAGGAGAAAGTGCTTTGCCTATAAATTCCGAAAAACCTGAGCGTATTACAAATGACGAAAGAACCATAAACGGAAAAAGCGACGGCAATAATAAATTTGCACTGTAATTCAAACCGTTTTTTACACCCTCTGATGATGACGACGGAAATATCAGCAAAACCGCAAGAAACAAAAATACAAATAAGCCAAGTAATAATGACTTCATTTTTATTACAGCACTCATATTATCACCCGATAAAATTATATGCTGAAAGTGATTTTTATATTTGTAATTGCATAAAAATTACAGATACTCTTAAACGGGGTGACGAGTGTATGAAAGAAAAAGACAAAAGGAGGAAAAAGGATAAACCTGTCATTTCTGCAAACCTCGGTACTGTTCATATGGAGATAAGCGGAAACCGTGAAGTTGTTTTTGAGGGCAGTAAGGGTGTACTGGAATACAGTGAAAATTCTATAAAAATAAACACAGGAAAGTATATTGTAGCTTTTTGCGGCAGAGGACTGTATATTAAGTGTCTGACAGACCACGATATTATAATTCAGGGGTTTATTACTTCCATTGAATACATTATGTGAGGCGGAATATGATAATTGTCTTTATGCTCAGGTGGCTTTTTGGATATGTTAATTTTTCGGTCAGCGGAAAATTTCCAGAGCGTTTTTTGAATCTTGCTGCAAGAAAAGGTATAAATTTGTGGAGTTTAACAAGCAATAACAAAATATTTACCGCAAAAGTCAAAATAGCCGATTACAATGAACTCAGGCATATTGCAGTAAAAACAAAAACACGCATACATATTCTGAAAAAACACGGCTTGCCGTTTTTGATTTATAAATATAAAACACGTTCCGGGCTTTTTGTGGGGGCAATATTATTTTTTGTAATATGCCAATATCTATCGGGATTTATATGGAATATAGATATAAATGTTCCTGGTACAATCAACGAATATGAAATAAGAAGTCAGCTTTCCGAACTGGGATTTTATGAGGGCATAAAAAACGACAATATAGACATTCATAAAATCGAACGCCTTATTACTCTTAAAAATCCGGGAATAAGCTGGATTACAATAAATATTATGGGTACTTATGCAAGCGTTGAAATGAGTCCTAATCTTTCAGAACAGATTGATAAATCCGAAGAAAATACGGTGACAAATATCAAGGCTGTTTCAGATGGTACAATAACGAGAATGGAAGTCCGCAACGGAACAGCCTTGGTTATGGTCGGTGAAGGTGTCAGAAAAGGACAGCTGCTTGTAAGCGGAATTATAGATTACAGTGACGGTTCTTCATCATTTGTTGACAGTAATGCCCAGATTTACGCAAAGACTTCACGAAGTGTCAATATAGAAGTTCCGCTTAAATTACAAACAACAGAAAAAAGCGAATATATCCGGTTAAAGCGTGACATTGATATTCTCGGTGTAAAAATTCCTCTTACATTTAACGCTAACCCTGATGACAGCTATATTAAAAATTATTCAAGAAATCAAATAAGTATATTCAACACAAAAATTCCTGTATATATCAATGAAGAAAAATGGCAAAAATATGACATCAAATATAATACCATAACAAAAGAGCAGGCAGAAAAAATAGCAAAAAACAGAATAGATCTTTATGAGTTTTTTATGCTTTACAGTACAAACAAAGGGCAAATCCTCCAAAAAAACTATAAAATAAATCATTTGTCCGATAAAATAATATTGATCGCAAATTATGAAATTGAAGAAGATATAGGCATTAAATCTGTACTTCAAGTCAAGGAAAACTGATTTTGTATTACAGCTTTTCTATATCAAAATCGGGAATATAAGATTTCTTTGCTGACGACAGCTCCTGAACAAAGCCGTCAAGCTCGGTTGTTTCAAGATAATCAAGAACCTTGTTGTATTCCCTTGATGTTATTCTGCGGTTAATTTCGGGATATTTATCATCATTACCGAGCGGTATATACTGCCCCATAAGACTTATGAGAATTTCACTTCCGAATGTTTTATCGAGCCATTCAAGAACTTCAATAGAGTTTTTAGTGTGCTGAGGGAGTATAAGATGACGGACTATTGTTCCCTTTGTCATCATTCCCTCAGCGTCAAACTGTGGTTTTCCTGTCTGACGTACCATCTCTTTTAATGACTCTGATGCATATTCAAAATAATCTGCTGCCTTTGAATATTTTAATGAAAGCTCCGAACTTATATATTTAATATCCGGCAAATAAATATCAACTATTCCGTCAAGCCTTTTTATTGTTTCAGCCTTTTCGTAGCCTCCTGTATTATAAACGACGGGAATTGACGGCTTGTAATGCTCAAAACATTCTATTATGCTTTCAATATAAGGTGTAGGACTTACAAGATTTATATTATGCACACCCATTGATTCAAGTTTTTTGATATAATCAACAAGCTGTTCTGTTGTGATGATTTTTCCGTATCCGCCTGAACTTATTTTATTGTTCTGACAGAAAACGCAGGACAGCACACAGCCCGAAAAGAAAATCGTACCTGAACCTTTTGTACCGCTTATACACGGTTCTTCCCACATATGAGGTGCAACACGTGCAATGCGTGGAAGTGTTCCCATTTTGCAGCAGCCGTTACCGCTGTTTTCATTTCTTATGGCATTGCAATTTCGAGGACACAGTTTGCATACAGTAGTTTTATTCATTATCTCTTCCCCTTATTTTTAAAGTTGAAAAGAACGCTGCACAAGTGTACAGCGTTCTTTTCTTTATATTATAAATTGCAAATTTGAGAAAACAAATTATTTACCGTAATATGCTTTAAGGAACATTTCCTTAATTTCTGACATAAGCGGATATCTTGGGTTAGCACCTGTGCACTGGTCATCAAATGCTTTTTCAACCATATCGTCAAGTGTTGAAAGGAAAGCATCTTCTGTAATACCGTAGTCAGCGATTGTCTTCTTGATACCAACCTTTGCTTTGAGTTCTTCAATCTTAGCGATGAAGTTTTCAAAGATTTCGTTGTCATCTTTGCCTGTTACGCCACAGAACTTTGCACATTCAACATATCTTTCAAGTGTGTGCGGATAAGCATACTGTGAGAATGTACCCATCTTAGGCGGTACAGGATTAGCGTTAAATCTCATAACTCCTGTGATAAGGAGTGCGTTTGCAACACCGTGAGGAATGTGGTGGAAAGCACCGAGCTTATGAGCCATTGAGTGACAAACACCGAGGAATGCATTTGCGAATGCCATACCTGCCATTGTTGAAGCATCTGCCATTTTCTCTCTTGCGATAGGATCGTTAGCTCCTTTTTCGTAAGCTGACGGGAGATATTCAAAGATAGCCTTCATAGCCTGGAGTGCAAGACCGTCTGTATATGGTGTTGCCATAATTGATGCATAAGCTTCAAGAGCGTGTGTAAGAGCATCGATACCTGATGCACTTGTAAGTCCCTTTGGCTGATTCATCATATTGTCAGCGTCAATGATTGACATATTCGGGAGAAGCTCGTAGTCAGCAAGCGGATACTTGATGCCTGTCTTTTCGTCAGTAATAACTGCGAAAGGCGTAACTTCTGAACCTGTACCTGATGATGTCGGGATTGCAACAAAGAATGCCTTTTCACCCATATGCGGGAATGTGTAAACTCTCTTACGGATATCCATGAAACGCATAGCCATATCCATAAAGTCAGCCTCAGGATGCTCATAGAGAACCCACATAATCTTACCAGCGTCCATTGCAGAACCGCCGCCGAGTGCGATGATTGTATCAGGCTCAAACTGTTTCATAGCCTCTGCACCTTCGATAGCTGATGCAAGAGTCGGGTCTGGCTGAACATGATAGAAACATGTATGCTGAATACCCATTTCATCGAGTTTATCCTCGATTGGCTTTACATAACCATTCTTGTAAAGGAATGAGTCTGTTACGATGAAAGCTTTTTTCTTATTCATAACTGTGCCGAGCTCGTCAAGAGCAACAGGCATACAGCCTTTCTTAAAGTAAACCTTCTGTGGTGCTCTGAACCAAAGCATATTCTCTCTCCTCTCGGCAACTGACTTAATGTTGATAAGGTGCTTGATGCCTACGTTCTCAGAAACTGAGTTGCCGCCCCATGAGCCGCAGCCGAGTGTGAGTGACGGAGCAAGCTTGAAGTTGTAAAGGTCACCGATACCGCCCTGTGAAGAAGGAGTATTGATAAGAATACGGCAAGTCTTCATAGCAGCCTGATGCTTTTCAAGTTTTTCTTTCTCTGCCGGGTGAACATAGATAGATGATGTATGACCGTAACCACCGTCAGCAACAAGACGGGCAGCCTTTGCAATAGCGTCATCAAATGTTTCAGCCTTGTACATAGCAAGTACAGGAGAAAGCTTTTCGTGAGCAAATTCTTCGCTGATGTCAACTGATTCAACTTCACCGATAAGAATCTTTGTGTCAACAGGAACATCTACGCCTGCAAGAGCAGCAATTTTGTGAGCTGACTGACCAACGATCTTAGCGTTAAGAGCACCGTTGATGATAATTGTCTTTCTTACCTTATCGAGCTCATCGCCTTTGAGGAAGTAGCAGCCTCTTGCAGCAAATTCCTTCTTAACCTCGTCATATATATCAGCAAGAACTGTAACACTCTGTTCTGATGCACAAATCATACCGTTATCAAATGTCTTTGAGTGGATGATTGAGTTAACCGCAACCTTAATGTCAGCTGTGCTGTCGATGATAACAGGGGTGTTACCTGCACCAACGCCGAGAGCCGGCTTACCTGATGAATAAGCAGCGTGAACCATTCCGGGACCACCTGTTGCAAGGATTGTATCAACGCTCTTCATAAGTTCGTTTGTGAGTTCGAGTGACGGAACATCAATCCAAGAAATAATATTCTTTGGTGCACCTGCTGCAACAGCTGCGTCAAGTACTATCTTTGCAGCAGCGATTGTTGACTGCTTTGCACGTGGGTGTGGGCTGATGATGATTGCATTTCTTGTTTTAAGACAAATAAGTGACTTAAAGATAGCTGTTGATGTTGGGTTTGTTGTAGGAATAACAGCACCGATAACACCGATTGGTTCAGCTATTTTCTTTAAACCGAAAGCTGTGTCTTCTTCAATAACACCGCAGGTTTTTTCATTCTTATATTTGTTGTAGATATATTCTGCTGCATAGTGGTTCTTGATAACCTTATCTTCTACAATGCCCATGCCTGTTTCTTCAACAGCCATTTTAGCAAGCGGAATACGAGCCTGGTTTGCAGCGATTGCAGCTGCTTTAAAAATTTTGTCAACCTGCTCCTGTGAATAGGTAGCAAATTCTTTCTGTGCAGCTCTTACTTCTGCCATTTTTGCAACAAGAGCGTCAACGCTGTCAATAACGCCGCTCGGTGTTGCCTGAACTTCGACTTCTGTTTCTTTTTTAGTAGCCATAGGTCTTGTCCTCCTGTACATTTCATCTTTTCTCAATTTGCATCGTAATCTTTGATTACAACACTATTATAAATGATTGTTAAAAAGTTGTCAATATCATTTTTTGGCGTTTATGTTTATTTGCGGCACAAGTATTTGGCGAATATTGTTTTATGATTTTTGGGCATTGTGTTTTTGTATATATTTGATATTATTCATAAAAGATTTTATTAAATATAACAATGATTTTAAATTTGTAATGAGTATATTTCATATATATTTATTATTTTTTTGCTAAAATATATGCAAACAAACAAATTTCAAAATAAAAACATATGTTTTAATATCCTACTTTTTATTATATATTTCATAAAAATTGATGATGATAATTATGTAAAAAAACTGTATTGGTTTTCAGACAATACAGTTTTGAAGATAAATGTTTTTTATTTATTTTTCTTATTCAGCATATTTTGAATGGCACTTCTTTTTAACATTCGTCCGTTTAAAAATACAAATTCATCAGGATTTCCGTCAGCAAGCTTTTTCAGTTCGTCTTCATTGAGTTCGGACACAGCTTCTTCTCTCTCGTGCTGTCTTGTTTCTTCTGCATGTTCTTCTGCATAAGGCTTGATGACAAACTTTTCGACAGTTTTGTACGAATTGAATGTAATGATATATATACAGAAAAGCGGCAAAATAACAATAAATAAAATTCCTGTTATTACAAGTCCGATTATGATATTCCCTGTAAACTGAATTAAAGTAAATATTACACTGCTGACAAGCATAAGAGAAAGTGTGGTTTTGAGATTATTGACAAATCCGCCGAGTGCCAGTACAACCGAGTTTTTTAAGATTTCAATAAATTTCAGCTTAACAGAAACAGACATTACAGGTATCAGAAATTCCATAAAGGCAAAATATAATGTAAAAATTACACTGAATACCAATGCTGCGATTGTCATAGGATTATCAAGATTATCACGGTAAAATCCGTATGTTACCCAAAGACCTGACAATATAGCATAAAGTATAACTGAATTTATAAGAAAATATTTCCAGTTGTCTTTCAATCCTTTAAAAAAGTCTTTAACAGGATTTATCGGCTGAGCAGTGACAACTTTTCGACATATATAGAATGCTCCTGCAAAAAACGGCGACATAAGCGGTATCAGAAGAAACCATATAAATATGTTTATTGTTTCTGTAAGATATGACAGCAAAAAAGCAAGTCCGCCGAATATTAACAAAGGTACATTAAAAAGTATATTCACAATAAAAAATTTGCCGAAATTTTCAAAATAATCAGAAAAGAATTTTGCAAGTCCGTTTTTATCATTTTCAGTTTGTTGCATTATATTCCCCGTCCCGTATTTTATTTGACAATTGATAATAACATAATTTTTTAAAGTTATCAAGCATTTGTGATACTTTTTGATGAATTATCACGAAAAACTAAAAATCCAGGAAAAACACAGAGAAAAAAACATATCTGCCGCTGCAGAAACCGCTGCCAGAATCAAAAACCAAAGCATTGAGATTAAATATCTTTTCATATTTATATGAATACTGTCTGCTGATACTGTCCTTGAACAATATGACATAAGTTTCAGAGAATTTTTAAATGCAGAATCAGACGCCGCTGCAATAACAGCCGAGCATAAAAATGCTCCCGGCAAAATAATAAGAATATTGTAGAGTACACCGTAAAATCCGTAATTACAGTAAAGCCATCCGACAGACAAACCGTAACCGTAGCCTTTAAAAAACGGTATTGCGGCAACGACCGTTCCTCCCCATACCGACAAGCCCAAAAGAAATATTACAAGCAAAAACAAAAAAGATGATGCAAAAGACGACACAAAAGCCGACAGTACACCACGGGAACATCTGACATCAAAATTCGTAAGAAATATAAAATCAAGTCTTTTTAAAAGTTCGCTGTCAGCATTTTTGCCGCTTAATGCTCCTGATATTATACCGATAAAAACAAGTATGCAAAACACGGCAAATACGGCATTTGTTTTTATATCATTACGGTTTATTCTTATTTTATGCTTTAACGGATTTGAAAAAATTATATTCTTCATATTGTACTCCAAATTAAAAGATATTCAAAAGAACATATTTTCTTTTGATAATGTTTATGAGTACAACAAGACCGATATGAAAAAGTTTTTCAGACAAGACTGCTTTATATTACTTTGTGCATATACATCGCAAAATCAAAGCATTTTGATGTGGTTTTTCGGAATATATATTCAAACTCACCTGCCCAGGTCTGAACGTGACCGTTAAATCCTTGCTTAAATTTATAGACGCCGTAGTTTTTATGTGTTTCGTCGTACCAATACGGAATACCGCAGAAATCGTATGTTTTACAGCCCGATTCAACTGCATATTTTATCATTGTCCACTGCATAAGATAATTCGGCATATAATTTCGGTGTTCGTTTGATGATGCACCGTAAATATAGCTTACTGTGCCGGCGTAGCTTGTAATCAATGCACCCGAAATTGCAATATCGTCAAGATAACACATACACAGCTTAGCTTTTCCGTCAAAACATTTCAAAAAACGGCTGTAATATTCTTTTGTGCGTATATCAAAACCGTCACGCTTTCCCGTTACTTTCATAAGTTCATAAAAATCATCAATTTTTTCTTCGCCGTAAAATTGGCACTTTACTCCCTTTCTTTGTGCAAGGCGTATGTTATAACGCCATTTCGATTTAAAAGAAGAAAAAACTTCATCTGCCGTTCTTCCATTTATATCAATAACATAATTTTCACGGCACTGTATATTATCATAGCCGACTTTTTCATTATGGTGTATAAAGCCGAGCGAACACAAATTATCTATTGCCTGTCTATCATCATTATCTATCATCGGGTCAATTATAAGTTTAAAAGAATGATATTTTTTCTGTAATTTCTGTACTTCCGAAAAAAGTTTTTTCAGAACTTCCATATCGTGCATATCGCATACAGGGCCTCTGGGAGAATACATAAGCGTTGTGTTTGTAAACGGAATTTTTTTGATTAAAACAAGCATTTCGCCTATGATTTCATCTTCATTATTTTTTACAACTATAAATTCGTGAAGCCAGTTATTTTTTATATCTGCCCATTTTGCAGACTGCATAAAGTTTCCGTAACCGCTTTCAAGACAAAATTTTTCGTATTCCTGTATATTCATAGAATAACCCCCGTTAGTTTTATGAGTATATACTAACGAAGGTTTGTTTCTCAATTTATTCAGAATTGCATAATAGTTGTATAATTTTGCAGTTTTTAAGTTATCAGTAAAACACAAATGTATTGCTGTCTATTTCAACAGTAAAATTTACATCAATTTCATCCCAGTAATTCAGAATTTCCTTATATATTGCATTATGCTCATCACTGTCACCTTTATAAATATCTTTACTGCCATAAGGTTCCTCAACCTCACCACTAATCTCGTATAAATATGACATATTGAGCTGATAGATTTTATTTGTTTCTGAATCCAATGTCATTGATACTCCAAGCAGTTCTGTTTCAAATTCTGCGACAATAACAGACACTGATACGGGAATGTCATCTGATGTTCCGCTGACTACATAATTATGGTATGAAAAAAGGTTTTTTTTCGAGCATTTTTCATATGTCTGCATAAATGACTGTACCATATCACTTGAAGTAAGATATGTTTTTAATGATGCAAATGCCGAATCTATTTTTTCAAACAATACTTTTTCATCAGTATTTTTTGCTATCTCTATCAGCATTGAATTTTCGGAGTGCAGAATTTCAACGGCTTTTTTAGGTGCTATGTTATTTTGTCTTGTATTTATTTTAAATTCCTCTGTTTTGAAGTCGTTTTCAATTCTTTTATCATTAGCCGAATAATAAGTATAAGGCAGTAAAATTACTCCGCCTGTTACAGCCAGAGCAACCGCCGCACAGACAAAATATTTAAATATATTTTTAAGCATAATTTCACCCCTCAAAAAGTTTTATCTCAAATGAAATGGCTGTTCCCTCTCCAAGTTTACTTTTGAAAACAATTTCTGTTCCGTGAAGTCTTGCAATCTCCTGACAAAGTGCCAGTCCCAGTCCTGCACCTCCCTGACTTCTTGAACGGGATTTGTCAACCATATAAAACGGTCGGGTAATTTTTTCGATTTCTTCTTTTGGTATTCCTCTGCCGAAATCACGGATTGTAATTCTGAATTTATCTGATTTTTTAAAGCCGTGAATTTCTATTGTCTGTCCTGATTTCGACGCTTTGCAGGCATTATCGATAATATTATAAACCATAGTTTTAAACATTGACGGCTCAACTGATATTGTCGCCTGTTCAATTTGAATTTTAAGAATAAGTCCGTATTTTTCAAGCAAAAACTTTACTGAGTTTTCAATCTCGCTGAATATTATATCCGTCGTCACAGATTGAAGCTTAATATCGTTATTTTTCAGAACAATAATATTTAAAAGATTTATTGACAGTGCTTCAAGACGCTTGCCCTCTTTATAGATATAATCAGCACAGTCACGCCGCTGCTGTGCGTCAAGCTCATAGGAACGCAGCATATCGGCATAGCCTATTACTGATGTCAAAGGTGTTTTGAGCTCGTGCGTGAAATCTGCAACAAAATCGTCACGGCTTTGTGCCTCCTGTTTAAGCTGTTCAATATAATTCTCTGTACAATCAGCCATTTTATTGAAATTTTGCGAAAGCTGATATATCTCCTGTGTGTTCATTGTACCTTTTTTTATATTTGCACGAATTGTAAAATCTCCCTGTGCTATCTGCTTTGATACGTTTGACAGTTTTACAAGCGGGCGTGTTATATACAGAGAAAAAATCACCAAGACGAGCGATGAAAAAAGTACAACGCAAAGAAGAACGGTCTGATATACATTACAGTAATAATCACGGTCGGTATATACATTTGAAATATTGCTTAGGGTTTCAATATAAAAATCTTTTTCTCCGATTTGAATACAGCTTACAACCTGAATATAATGTTTTTCTTCATCAGAAATAATCTTCCAGCCTCTGTTTCCTGTTTTAAGTTCGTTTATAAATGAAGATTCCTCGTAAAAATTCATATCCGAGCTTTCTCCAACGGTAATTTTCGATGTTGAATTATTCAGAGATACCTGATTTTTAAAATTATTGATAACGGAGTTTATATATGCCTCATTATCCGCAACAACCTCTGCATTTGTTACAACGGCATAAAACGATGATGTGATATAGCTGTTGTTATCGCAGACAGTCTTTACGGTATTGTTAAGCGATGTCTGGAATACAGAATTTACAAGCACAAAACCGCCTATTCCGAACGATAAAATCAATATAATAAATGATGTAAAAAAGATTTTCCACGCAAATTTCAATTTATCATCTCCGTATCAGTCAACATAGCGGTATCCTACTTTATAAACAGACTGGATTTTATCCTTTAAATCAAGTTTTTTTCTGAGCCGCTGTATATGAAGGTCAACCGTTCTTGTATCACCCATATATGTTTCTTCCCATACACGCTCATATATCGTTTCACGGTACAGTGCAATATTTTTGTTCTTGATGAAAAGCATAAGTATTTCATATTCTTTCAAAGTCAAATCAACAGGCTGTCCGTTTTTGGTTACAACACGGGATTCGGTATTGATGTCAATACTACCGTCAATATGTATATGAGTTGCGGTTTTGTTATAGCGTCTGAGGACAGCCTCTACTCTTGCAAGAAGCTCTGATATGTCAAAGGGTTTTGTTATATAGTCATCGGCACCGAGTTTAAGTCCCTTTACCTTATCGTTGGTATTGTTTTTTGCAGTGATGAATATTACCGGTATGTCATAGTTTTTTATATATTCCATAAGCTCAAAACCGTTTATTTTCGGCAGCATTATATCAAGAAGAATTAAATCATAGTGCTTTTTTTCAATCATATCCGCACCCTGTTCTCCGTCACAGGCACAATCACAGGAATACTCCGAATGAGATGAGAGTGCCATTTTTATGAGATTTGAAATGTTTTGTTCGTCTTCAACAATAAGAATTTCTGTCATTTAAGTATTGTACCTCCTGTTCCTCTATTTTATAATACCGTATAATTGTATCATACTTGTATCGGTTATTGGAAGTTTTATTTCAAAGTAAAAATTTTCTTTATTTATGTCGAAAGTTGTTGTATAATAAATTTGTTTGCGTTAATTTTATGGAGGAGAACAAAAAAATGAAACTAAAAAACAAAAATAAATTGAATACCAATAATACAAATGTATTCAAAGAAGGAATGAAGGACGGTATTCCTATTGCACTGGGTTATCTTGCAGTATCATTTTCGCTCGGAATTTCAGCGAGAAATGCGGGACTTAATGCTTTTCAGGGATTTATCGCAAGTTTTTTTACAAATGCCTCGGCAGGAGAATATGCGGCTTTTACCGTTATAGCTGCTGACGCACCATATTTTGAAATGTTGATTGTAACGCTGATTGCAAATGCAAGATATTTGCTTATGAGCTGTGCATTAAGTCAGAAAATGAATCCCGAACTTCCATGGTATCACCGTTTGCTTATCGGCTTTGACGTAACAGATGAGTTGTTTGGTATTACAATCAACCGTTCGGGTAAATTCAATCCTTACTATACATACGGTGCAATGATACTCGCAACTCCATGCTGGGCAACGGGAACTATGCTCGGTATTATCGCAGGAAATATTATGCCTGCCCGTATTGTCAGTGCTTTGAGCGTGGCGCTATACGGAATGTTTCTTGCAATAATTATTCCGCCTTGCAGGAAAAACAAGGCTGTTGCACTGGTTATTATGGTCAGCTTTGCTCTGAGCTATTTGATGTATGCTCTGCCGTGTATGTCGGCAATGTCAGGCGGTACAAAAACAATCATTTTAACGATTATTATTTCTTCCGCTGCCGCTTTGCTGTTTCCTATAAAGAAAGAAGGTACAGAACAAAATGACGCATAATATATATATTTATATTGCTATTATGGTTGGAGTAACCTTTTTAATTCGTGTACTTCCACTTACCCTTATAAGAAAACAAATAAAAAATCGTTTTTTACAGTCATTTTTATATTATGTTCCTTATGTAACGCTTGCCGTAATGACATTTCCGGCAATACTGGAAGCCACGCAAAGCCCGATTTCAGCGGCTATTGCACTGGTTATAGGAATTGTTGCCGCCTGGTTTAATCTCGGCTTGTTTAAAGTTTCAGCAATTTGCTGTGCTGTTGTACTGATTGCTGAGTTTTTTATCTGAATATTTTATTGGAACATTTCATTATAGTTATACCGTTTTCGTTATCTGCTATAAATTGGGCAATACTGTCCAAATATATAAGAACATTGTTTTGTGACACTTTTGATTTTTTAATCATATACTTAAATATAATGTGAGTTAAATGAAAATAACATTACCAAATGCAATATAAATGGACAGCGGCTCTCCCATATTAGTTTTTCAGACTTGCATTAAATATAATTCAGGAGAAAAGCAATGAAAAAAACTAACTTACAATGTTCAGTTTTGCTCAACAATAAATTGCGAATACTATGGCTGCAACATGTTTATCGGACACGTTTTTTTATAATAAGCACAGCCTCAGAGCTTGCCGATTTACCATATGTCACTGAATGGCTGATGGAAAATCCGGAAGACTTTGCTGTAATATTGGGACGCTATTACAGCAAAAACATATCAGAACAATTTAAAAAACTTCTTACAGAACACCTTTCCATTGCCGGAGAACTAATAAACGCAATCAAAAATCACGAAACGGTTAAAGCCGACTCTATACGAAAAAAGTGGTATCAAAATGCGGATAAGATCTCAGAATTTTTGTCAAAGATAAATCCATATTGGAGTTATGACAAGTGGAATGTCCTGTTGTATAATCACTTAAAAATGACAGAAAACGAGTCAAAATTGCGTCTGTCCGGAAAATATTCTAAGGATATCGATGAATTTAACAATATTGAAAATGAAGCATTGGATCGGACGGAATAGTTCGGCAGTTCAGATTGTGTTAATTATAGTGTGTACACCTTTTATTCATCTAAAAGAAAATATCCGCAAAGCCTTGAATAACAGGTTTTGCGGATATTTTAATTATAGAGAAAAAATTAAATGACATTTCTGACAGAAATACCGTTTCTGTCAAGATAGTTTTTAAGCTCGCCGATTGATATTTCACCGAAGTGAAAAAGTGATGCGGCAAGAACCGCGTCAGCTTTTCCGTCGGTAAAAGCGTCATAAAAATGTTCCAACTTTCCTGCTCCACCTGATGCAATAACAGGGATTCCGACGCTTTCCGATACAGCCCTTGTCAGTTCGAGGTCATAGCCGTTTTTAACGCCGTCACAGTCCATACTTGTTAGCAATATTTCGCCTGCACCACGCTTTTCGGCTTCAACAGCCCACTTTACAGCGTCCTTTCCTGTATTTATTCTGCCGCCGTTTATAAACACATCCCAGCCGCTGTTGTCATCTCTGCGTTTTGCGTCTATTGCAGTAACAACGCATTGACTTCCGAATTTATAAGCCGCCTCGTTTATGATTTCGGGACGGTGTACCGCTGCTGAGTTAACAGAAACCTTGTCGGCACCTGCACGAAGAATAGCTGTAAAATCATCGACGGTGCGGATTCCGCCGCCAACCGTAAACGGAATAAATACACTGTCTGCAACGGCTCTTACAATATCAACAATAATATTTCTTGCGTCGCTTGATGCGGTTATGTCGAGCAATACAAGCTCATCAGCACCCTCTTTATCATAGAGCTTTGCACACTCAACAGGGTCTCCCGCATCACGCAGATTTACAAAGCTTGTACCTTTAACTACTCTGCCGTCCTTAACATCAAGACACGGAATTATTCTTTTTGCATACATAATAATTACCCCCTTGTGATGTCAACAAAATTCTGTAAAATCTGTAAGCCGACTTTGCCGCTCTTTTCGGGGTGAAATTGTGTAGCAAAGATATTCTTGTAACGCACTGCCGCATCAATATCAACGCCGTAATGTGTCCTTGCACTGACAATTTCCTCGTCATCAGCTTTAAGGTAATACGAATGTACAAAGTAAACATAAGGGTTGCCTTCAATATTTTTAAAGATACCGTCGTGTTTTCTAATGTTGAGCGAATTCCAGCCCATATGCGGAATTTTTAATGCACCGTCTTTATTAGGAATTTTTGTAATACTGCCTTTAAGAAGTCCGAGTCCCTTTGCACCAAGGCTTTCTTCACTGCTGTCAAACAGAAGCTGTAATCCAAGACAAATTCCAAGCAACGGTTTTCCACGCTCAATATATTCCAGCACGGCGTCGGTTGTACCGGAATTATTCATACAGTCCATAGCGTCGGCAAATGAACCTACTCCCGGCAAAATTGCACCGTCGGCATTAAGCAATTCCTGCTTGTTGTTTGTAACAAAACAGTCACAGTCAATAAATTTAAGTGACTTTACTACACTTTGCAGATTACCTGCACCGTAGTCAATTACTGCAATCATTGTTCCACATCTCTCTTTCCTTTTGTTACAATAATTCTATCATAATTTTACAGGCTTCGCAAGTAGCATATAAACAAATCCCCTTAAATCAGCATATTGAAATGATATAAATCTTCAATAACTGTTTAAGGGGATTATTATAAAAATTGCATTTTAAATCAAACAAAAATTCCAATTACGCCTTTAACAAGGAATGACACAAACCAGGCAATACCGCATTGTGTTGCAATAACAAGGAGAGAATATTTTGTGCCGAGTTCTCTTTTAACCGCTGTAACAGCCGCAACACAGGGTGTATAGAGTAGTGAAAACACCAGAAAAGTTATTGCGGTAAGCGGTGAGAACAGATTGCCGAGAGCGGCTGTTGAGCCTCCTAAAAGAACAGTAAGAGTGCTGACAACACTTTCCTTTGCAACAAAACCTGTAATAAGTGCCGTCGATACACGCCAGTCGCCAAATCCGAGCGGTGCAAATATCGGTGCAATAAAACCGCCGATAAGTGCCAGCAGACTTTCGGATTGGTCTGTTACGACATTTAGTCTTGTATCAAAGTTTTGCAAAAACCATATTATTATTGTCGCAATAAAAATTATTGTAAATGCCTTTGTTATGAAATCCTTAGCTTTATCATAAATTAACTGCCATACGCTTTTTGCTGACGGCAGACGATAATTAGGCAGTTCCATTACAAAAGGTACAGGTTCACCTTTAAATGCCGTTCCTTTAAGACAAAATGCAAACACTATTCCAACGATTATTCCGGTAAAATATAATCCTATCATTACCAGAGTAGCGTACTGCGGAAAAAATGCCTCTGTAAACAGTGCATAAATCGGCAGCTTTGCCGAACAGCTCATAAACGGAGTAAGCATAATCGTCATCTTGCGGTCACGGTCTGACGACAGCGTTCTTGTTGACATAATTGCCGGTACGGAACAGCCAAACCCGATAAGCATAGGCACAAAGCTTCGTCCCGAAAGTCCTATTTTTCTCAGCAGCTTATCCATTACAAAGGCAACCCGTGCCATATATCCGCTGTCCTCCATAAGCGACAGAAAGAAGAACAGCACAACTATAATCGGCAAAAAGCTGAGTACACTTCCGACACCTGCAAAAACACCGTCAATTATAAGCGAGTGTACAACAGGGTTAATTTCGTAAGCTGTTAATGCACCGTCGCATACATCAGTAAGCCATTTTATACCCATATCCATAAGGTCAGAAAGCCACGAGCCTATAACACCGAAGGTCATCCAGAAGATAAACGCCATTATAAGTATAAATGACGGTATTGCGGTATATTTGCCTGTCAGTATCCTGTCAATTTTCATACTGCGAATATGCTCTTTGCTGTCGTGCGGCTTAACTACCGTAACGGCACTAATTTTATCAATAAAATCATAACGCATATCTGCCAGTGCGGCCTGACGCTCCTTTCCTGATTCTTCCTCCATTTGTACTATTATATGTTCAAGAGCGTCAAGTTCATTCTTTTCAAGTTTTAATGCGTCAATAATTGATTTATCGTTCTCAACTATTTTTGTAGCGGCGAAACGCACGGGAATTTTATACTTGTGTGAATGGTCATAAATAAGATGGATTATTGCGTGAAGACATCTGTGCATAGCACCGCCATCGCTGCCTTTTTCGTCACAAAAATCCATTCTTCCGGGACGTTCTCTGTATTTGGCTACATGAACAGCGTGTTCAATAAGCTCAGTGATACCTTCGTTTTTTGCCGCCGAAATAGGTACTACCGGTATTCCGAGGATTTCTTCAAGCTTGTTTACAAGTATTGTTCCGCCGTTTTCTCTTACCTCGTCCATCATATTGAGAGCAAGAACCATAGGAATATCAAGCTCCATAAGCTGCATTGTAAGATAAAGATTTCTTTCAATGTTTGTTGCATCAACAATATTGATAATTCCTCTCGGACGGTTTTTGATAAGAAAATCCTTTGTTACAATTTCCTCGTCAGAATACGGCGACATTGAATAAATTCCCGGCAGGTCGGTTATAAGCGTATCGGGGTGTCCGATGATTATACCGTCTTTTCTGTCAACGGTAACACCGGGGAAGTTTCCCACATGCTGGTTGGAACCTGTAAGCTGATTAAAAAGCGTTGTTTTGCCGCAGTTCTGATTTCCTGCAAGTGCAAAGGTAATTGTTTCACCCTCGGGGATTTTTTCACCCCGTGTTTTAACATGGTAAATACCCATTTCACCGGTTTGAGGGTGATCTATGTCTTTTAATATCTTTGTCTGCTTGCTTACTTTCTCAGTATTATGTACATCTTTTAACTCGATAAATGCTGCATCGGCTTTTCTGAGGGTGAGTTCATATCCACGGACACGAAATTCAAGCGGATCGCCCATAGGAGCAGTTTTGACCAACGAAACAACAGTTCCGGGAGTCAGTCCCATATCAAGTATGTGCTGGTGCAAGGCTTTATCGGAACACCCCACTTTTGTAATACAGCCCTCCATACCGTTTTGCAAATCTGCAAGCGTCATTATTATCACCTTGTTTTGTATATTTTTAGTTAGCCTTGTATAACAATATTTATTTTAGCACAGTTAGCCGTGTATAACAAGAATTTGATTGCTTTTCGTATCTTTTAACTATTTATAAATTATTATGCTCATACACTATTGTTTATATTTTCCGGACAAATATAAATAAAATTCACCTTTATCTTTATTTTTTAGTCAATTAACGACTTCTCTCATCATAAATATATATCGGGGTGATGTAAATGTTTAATGTTTTGATTGAATTACTCAGCAATTTGTCGTTATTTTTTGCACTGCACGTAACAGGTGCGGGAGCATTTCCTCGTCCGCTGTCAGAAAAAGACGAAAAAGCCTATCTGCAAAAAGCCAAAAACGGAGATATAGAGGCACGAAACAAACTTGTAGAACATAATCTCAGACTTGTTGCACATATTGTAAAGAAATACTATAACTCAGGCACCGAACAAGATGACTTGGTTTCTATCGGAACAATAGGTCTTATAAAGGCTATAAATACATTTGATGCCGATAAAAATATCAGGCTTTCAAGCTATGCATCTCGCTGTATCGAAAATGAAGTGCTTATGTATTTTCGTAATTCAAAAAAAACATCACAGGATATATCCCTCAATGATGAAATAGACTCGGACAGCAACGGAAATACTTTGACGCTTATGGACGTAATGTGCGTTGAGGACAGTATGATAGATGATTTGGATATAAAAATAAAAACCGAACAGCTTTCAAAATATATCAACGAGTGTCTTACTCCACGGGAAAGACTGATTATCAATTTGCGGTACGGACTTGGCGGATTGTCGCCGCTGACTCAGCGTGAGGTTGCAAAAATGCTTAAAATATCGAGATCTTATGTTTCAAGAATAGAAAAGAAAGCACTTTCTAATTTAAAAAAACGATACGAAAAACATAATTATCAGCAAGTATGATTGAAAAATCAAAACAGCGTTTATGAAATGCTCCCATTTTGACAGACAATGCATTATAACAAAAATATACGAAAAATAGTCTAACAAAATGGGACATTTTTACGGCTGCCTGTTAAATACAGATTCAATCCCGCATAATAAAAGCGACCAAGATCACTCTTAGTCGCTTTGTATAAATTTCATTTTAAAACTCTGTCTGATTTTTCGGGGTCAGGTCATAATGGATATACCGATAATCAGATAAGGTTTTTTCTTTTTGAAATTCAGGTGTTTTTGTCAACCTGATGGAAAGTTTTGAGATTGCCTGTTTTCTGGCTGCGTTTTGCAAGCTCGTTCATAACATCATCAACGGATATTCCCTCTTCTACCATCATAACAAACAGATGATAAATAAGGTCTGAAATTTCAAGAACTGTTTCTTTATTGTCGCCGTTCTTTGCAGCAATTATTGTTTCGGAACATTCCTCACCGACTTTTTTAAGGATTTTGTCAAGTCCTTTTTCAAAAAGATAGCAGGTGTACGAACCCTCCTGTTTGTTTTCTTTGCGGTCAAGAATTGTTTGATAAAGGTCATAAAGCTCATTGTTATTATCAGTCATCGTTATATTCCTCCCAGATATTATTAAAAAAGCACGAGTGACTTCCTGTGTGGCAGGCAGGACCTGTCTGTTCAACAATTACAAGAAGTGTGTCTTTGTCGCAGTCGCCTTTTATATCAACTACTTTTTGAAGATGTCCCGATGTTGCACCCTTGTTCCAGAGTTCCTGTCTTGAACGGCTGAAAAACCAGGTATAGCCTGTTTCAAAGGTTTTACGCATTGATTCTCTGTTCATATATGCAAGCATAAGGACTTCGCCTGTTCCCTTTTCCTGTACTATGGCAGGAAGAAGGTCGGCTTTTTGGAAATAGTCTTCTATGAAATCGAAGTTTTTGTTCATATATTGGCTCCTTTACCGTTATGTTTTGCGGCATGGGCAACCTCTATTGCCTGACTGAGTTCAAGCGTACCGCTGTATATTGATTTTCCGCAGATTGCTCCGTAAATATCAAGGTCAGTCAGGTTGATAATATCTTTAAGGTTTGAAACACCGCCGGAGGCAATGATATTACAGCTTACTGATGTTTTCAGTTCGTCAAGCATTGTGAGGTTAGGACCTGAAAGCATACCGTCTTTTGAAATATCGGTAAAGATAATATACTGTACACCTATATCTTCCATACGCTTTGACAGCTCAATATAGTTTATCTCGGAAGTATCCGTCCAGCCGTCAGCCGAAACCATTCCGTTAAGAGCGTCAACACTTACGGCAATTTTTGAGGCATAATTTTTGACTGCCTCTTTGACAAATTCAGGGTCTTTTATTGCCGCAGAACCGAGAATAACTCTTTCGATACCGTTTTCAAGGTAAAATTCCACGGATTCCATTGAGCGAATACCGCCGCCGACTTCAATTTTGAGTCCGCAGTTTTTGCGTACTTCAAGAATTACATCGGAATTTACTCTCTTGCCGTCTTTGGCACCGTCAAGGTCAACCATATGCATATACTTTGCACCGTCGGCTTCAAACTTCTTTGCGGTTTCGACTGCACTGTCTGCAACTTTATGAGCAGTGGAATAGTCACCCTTATAAAGTCGAACACACATACCGTCCTTAATATCTATTGCAGGTAAAATAATCATTATATATCAGCCTTTCTGAAAAACAGTTAAGTATCAAATATCATAAAACACCTTTTGTTGACAGAGGCTTGTCTGAATCGGTCTGTGCAACAGCCAGATGAAGTGCGTGTGCAAGAGCCTTATAAAGTGCCTCTGTGATATGGTGTGAATTTTTTCCGTAACAGGATTTGAGATGAAGCGTTATACCGGAATTATAGGCGAATGCACGCATAAATTCTTCTGTCATACAGCTGTCATAAGCACCGATTTTTTCTTCGGGAAATTCAGCGTCAAACACAAGAAACGGTCTGCCGCTTATATCGAGCGAACAAAATCCGAGTGCCTCGTCCATAGGTACATAAAACGAACCGAAACGGGCAATACCGCCTTTATTGCCGAGTGCCTTATCAAAAGCCTTGCCGATAACAATGCCGGTGTCCTCAATGGTATGATGACAGTCAACATCAAGATCGCCATCGGTTTTTACGGTCAAGCCGAATCCGCCATGTACCGAAAATGCTGTAAGCATATGATTGAAAAAACCTATGCCTGTATCAACCGAGGTTTCTCCGCCGTCAAGATTGAGTTCAACATGAATTTTGGTTTCTTTGGTCTGTCGGTCAACAACCGCTGTTCTCATATGTTACCACCTCATATCTGTCATTACAGGTTATAGTATATATTATTTCCTTAATTTTGTAAACATCAATAAGGTGGAATATTACTGTTTTCTCTGAAATTTTACAAATTCGTCAAATTTTTAACGATTTTCTGACACATATTTTTCAAGAAGATATTTTTCTATATATCTCAAAACCTCTCTGTTTTCTTCTTGACTGCCGGCTGTAATTCTGAGAGCTGAGTCGTTTTTGAAGTATCTTACTGCTATTCCGTTATCAAGAAGATACTGCCAGAGCGGATACGAAATTTCTGTACGGATATATACAAAATTGGTACAGGGTTCATATATATTAAACGGCAATGAATAGGTTTTCTTTAATTCAAGAAGTTTACTGTAAAGTTCTTTGGTATTTTTGATTATTGTATTGCGGCGTTCCGTTAAAAGCTCCTTGTGGCTGAAAATACAGTTACCTATTTCCTGAGTAAGCGTGTTTACATTGTAGGGAGATTTTACGGCACGGAGTGCTTTTGTAAGAGTTTTGTTTGCAACAGCAAAACCAAGACGAATTGCCGCTGAACCGACAGCCTTTGATGATGTTTTAAGCACAATAAGATTGTCGTATTGTGCAGCTTCCTGCAAAACCGACTGATCCCAGAAATCCATATATGCCTCATCAAGTATTACAAGTGAATTGACGCTTTTTACAAGGCGTTTTGATTCCTCAGCCGTTATTCCCTGTCCTGTCGGGTTACAGGGGTTTGAGAAAATTATCATATCAACATTGTTATCGTTTGCTGTTTTTATGACTTCATCGACATCAATTTTAAGTGAATCGGGCTTTTGTATAGCTATTACCTGATTTTCGGAAAGAGAAGAATAAAACCGGTACATCGAAAAATCGGGTTCAATGACAAGCACCTTGCTGTCTCTTTGCAGCATTGCTGAGGCAAGAATATAAAGCATTTCGTCAGAACCGTTTGTGGCTGTTACTGTTTCGGGATCAATGCCGTAAAAATCCGAAAAACTTTTGATAACATCTGACGCTAACGGATCAGGATAACGGTTAAACGCTGTTTTGTCGATAATTTCTTTAATTTCGGTTTTTATTTCATCGGGCATATTATAAAAAGACTCGTTTGCATCAAGTCTTATACGATATGTACCGCTGATTGGCTCATACGGTTCAAGGTCACGGACTTTTTCGCAAAGTGTATATGACATAAAGACTCCCCTTTGTTATTTTATAAAAATTCAAAAGGGCAAGACACTTCCTGCCCTTTTATAAAATTTATTATTTATCGTCAAAACGGACTGTGATTGAGTTAGCGTGTGCCGTAAGTCCTTCGGTATTTGCAAAACGAACTATGTCTTCCTTATCGTTTCTGAGTGCGTCTTCTGTGTAGTAGATAAAGCTTGATTTTTTTACAAAGCTGTCAACGGAAAGCGGCGAGAAAAATCTTGCCGTTCCGCTTGTGGGAAGAACGTGGTTAGGACCTGCAAAATAATCTCCGAGAGGTTCGGGTGAATAATTGCCGAGGAATACTGAACCTGCGTTGTCAAGCTTGCCGATATATTCCATAGGATTGTTACAGCAGACTTCAAGGTGTTCGGGTGCAAGGTCATTTGCCATTTGAACAGCCTTTTCCATTTCATCACAAACGATAATTGCTCCGTAATTGGTGAGTGATTCCTCAATAATTTCCGAACGGCTGAGAGTTTTCATCTGTCTTTCAAGCTCTGTGACTGTTTCTTCCGCAAGCTTTTGTGATGTTGTTACAAGAATTGCCGAGGCAAGTCTGTCGTGTTCAGCCTGTGACATAAGGTCTGCGGCAAGGAATTTCGGATTTGCACTTTCGTCGGCAAGAACAAGGATTTCGCTCGGACCTGCAATCATATCAATATCAACATTACCGTAGAGAAGTTTCTTTGCGGTAGCAACAAAGATATTGCCCGGACCTACGATTTTATCAACCTTTGGTACACTCTCTGTTCCGTATGCAAGAGCCGCAACAGCCTGAGCACCGCCCATAAGGAATACACGGTCAACGCCTGCTATTGCGGCGGCTGCCATAATATCGGGATTAGGCTTACCGTTTTTAAGCGGAGGTGTTACCATAATAAGTTCTTTTACGCCTGCGATTTTTGCAGGAATGGCATTCATAAGAACAGACGACGGATATGCTGCTGTGCCGCCCGGAACATAAAGTCCTACACGGGCAAGTCCACGAACACGCTGTCCCATTATTACACCGTTATCCTTTGTTGTCAGCCAGCTTTGCTGTTTCTGACGCCGGTGAAAATCTCTGATATTATCAGCGGCTTTTTTAAGAGTTGCGATAAATTCAGGGTCACACTCCGCACTTGCGGCAAGAATTTCATCTTTTGGCACTTCAAAAAATTCAGGTGCTTTTCCGTCAAATTTTATTGTATATTCACGGACTGCCTCATCGCCACGCTCACGAACATTATCAATAATCTCCGTTACTGTGGCGGTTACATCTTTATTTGTATTTCTGCTGCGTTCACTGAGCTTTGAAAGAAATTCAACCTCTGATGTTCCGTCAGCCTTAACTATCTTTATCATTTTAATTTCGCCCTTTCTTGTTCCATTTTGTCTGCAAGCTCCTCAATTTCCGCTTTGCGTAATTTAAGGCTTGCCGTATTTGCGATAAGTCTTGCAGAAATAGGTGCTACATTATCTTCAATAATTACAAGTCCGTTTTCACGGAGTGTTGAGCCTGTTTCTACTATATCAACTATTGCGTCTGCAAGTCCCAAAAGCGGTGCAAGCTCAACTGAACCCTCGATTTTTATTATTCTTATATCCATACCCTTGCCCTCAAAAAATGTTCGAGTGACATTAGGATATTTTGTTGCAATGGTTTTTTCGTTATAGCCTGAGAAAAAGTCTGTCCCTGCTTTTCCTGCAAGCGCAAAACGGCATTTGCCGAAACCGAGATCAAGTATTTCATAAAAGCTTCTGCCGTTTTCCATTATTGTGTCTTTTCCGACAACGCCGAGGTCACATACGCCGTTTTCAACATAGGTTATTACATCTGCTGCTTTTGCAAGAACGACCTCTATTTCACCGTTGCCTATCGGGAGAATGAGTTTTCTGCCCTTTTCACGAACTGCTGTACAGTCATATCCGGCATTTTCAAGAAGTCCTACCGTATCTTTTTCAAGTCTGCCCTTTGTAAGTGCAATTCTTAATGGTTTCATATTTTTATACTCCTGTATTTATTGTTTTAATTTCTTCGCCGACAACGGTAAGCTTTTTTATCCCGTTTGACTTTGCGTATTCAAGAGCTTCCTGTTCGGTTTCAAAGACACTGTTTTCTCCGAGAATATTCGCCTCTGCAAGAGTTGCGTTATATTTGATAGCCTCTATCTCAAAGCCCTTGACGCTATGTACAAGAACATCAGGCTTTTTCTTCTGCGGTATATTTCCTCTGCCGAGCATTACTCTTGACAGTGAGTCAACATTTATTCCGAAGCCTATTGCCGGAGCAGGTGCGTCAAAGCTGTCAAGAAGATTATCATATCTTCCGCCGATGAGAACAGGCTCACCCGAACCCTCTACATATCCGCTGAATACGATATTGCTGTAATAATCGTTTCGCTGTACAAGACCGAGGTCAATTATCAGTCTGTCACCGAGATGATATTTTGAAAGATCGTTGTAGATTTCTCTTACATAGTCGAGTGCTTTCAGTGCGTCTTTGTCATCACAGAGTGCATAAGCCTCGTCAAGAACCTCAATTCCTCCGAAAAGACGGGGAAGTTTTCTGATTACATTTACTGCCTGTGTCTGTTCGAGAGAATCAAGTGCCGAGTTAAGAGCCGAATAGTTCTTTGATTCAATAAAAAATCTTATATCTTCACGCTCGCTGTCGCTTACGGGTAGTTTCTGTGCAAGAGCCTTGAAAAATCCTGCGTGTCCAAGTTCGATTCGGAAATCGGGAACACATTTTGAGAGTGCCTCAATAGCCGTTGTAATAACTTCAAGGTCGGCACGCTTGCCCTTTGCACCGATAAGCTCTATGCCTGTCTGCATAACCTCGTTGCTTCTGCCTGTAAGTCCGGGATTATATCTGTAAACACGCTGATTGTAGTAAAGTCTTAACGGGTGCGGCTCAGTTTTAAGTCTGGTTGTTACCATTCGGGCAATAGGCAATGTGGAGTCTGGACGCATTACCATAAGTCTGCCCTTTGAGTCGCTCATTTTGAACATATATTCCATCGGTATTCCTGAAATTGACTCCGAAAACAAATCATAAAATTCTATTCCCGGTGTCAGAACCTCGTGAAAGCCACGATGTGAAAATACATTTCCAAGTATTGATGATACCGTTCTGTTTGCAAGACATTCTTCAAACAATAAATCCTTTGTTCCTTCGGGTGTAATTTTTGAATACTTTTTCATTTAGCAAATACCTCAATCTTTTTAATTTATTTACTTCATCGTGGTAAAGTAATAGCATAATAATAAAATAACACATTATCATAATAATGTCAAGTAAAAAGTTAATTATCTGCATTTTTGCCTGACATAATAAAACCGATAATCTCGCTTTTAAAACTTAAATATGTCAATTTTTCGGCAAAAATCCTGCCTTTATATTTTCATACAAATTGCTTATAAAGTCAAGCTATTTTTATATTATAATGATTGTTTTACTTGTATATTAAAAATCGGTTTCGGATATTGTGATCCGAAACCGATTTGATTAAATATTATTTATGTTCTTCCAGCCATCTTACAGCGGTATAAGCGTAAACGGCACTACCGCTTGAAAGTACAGACTCATCAAATTTTACTTTTGGGTGATGCTGAGGATATGCATAGCCTTTTTCGGGTTCTCCTGCGGCAAGCGAAAGCATAATACTCGGCACTTCCTGACTGATATATGCAAAATCCTCTGAACCTGTTGACTTTACAGGTTTGCCTGAATCTGCCGACTTGGAAAGAAGTTCGCTCTGAGTCAATGCTTTATCCGAACCGAGCAGTTCCTTGGCATATTTTGCTACATCTTTTGACAAGTCAGCATTATTCAGCAAAACAGGACAGCCACGGTCAAAAGATACTTCGGCTTTTGCACGGAATGCTGATGCGATTTGTGTTGAAATTTCAGTCATACGATTTTTTAAATATTTTCTTATTTCCTCATCATAAGTACGGATTGAACCATTCATTTCTACCGTATCGGGGATAATATTCGGTGCCTGTCCGCCGTGAATACTTCCGATTGTGAGTACAGCATCATCATTTAAAGACAGTTCTCTTGAATGAATTTCTTGGAGTGCAGTAATAATATGAGCCGCAACATTTATCGGGTCAACTCCGTTCTTTGGCATAGAACCGTGACAGCCTTTACCCTGAATTTTAATCTTGAAAAAGTCTGCACCCGGTGCACTTACTCCGCCGCTGCAAACAATTACTGTGCCGGCAGGAAACGGCATACCTGCCATAACATGAATCATCAATGCAGCGTCAACCTTTGGATTTTCCAGAACGCCTGCACCTATCATATCCTTTGCCCCCTCGAAAACTTCTTCGGCGGGCTGAAACATAAGTTTTATTGTTCCGTTTATGTCGTCCTCCATATCTTTAAGAAGCTTTGCCGCACCAAGAAGCATAGTTGCGTGCATATCGTGACCGCAGGCGTGCATATTACCGTTGATTGACGAAAACGGTACATCTGATTCTTCCTTTATAGGCAAAGCGTCCATATCTCCACGCAGTAAAAATACCTTTCCAGACTTTTTGCCGCCGACCGTGACGGTAATTCCGCATTTTCCGCAGTCTTTTGGCTCATAACCCATAGCGGCAAGCTCGGCTTTTATATATTTCTTTGTTTCCGTTAAATTAAATTCTGTTTCGGCATGCTGATGAAGATAATGTCTTGTTTCCACCAGTTTGTTCTGACAGTTTTTAGCTTGTTTGAGTAATTGTTCAGGTTCCATTATACTTCCTCCTGTTAAATTTCTTTATATATTTTATCATTTACCGACAAGATAGATTTCATTCCAAACAATTATGTTTTATTATAGCATAATTTTGTAGAAGAGTAAATATATCGTACATAATTTAAGTGAAAATTTTGTATAAAATCCACTGAAAATTACCCTAATAT
The DNA here is from genome assembly GCA_051880775.1 of Acutalibacteraceae bacterium. Classification (GTDB taxonomy): domain Bacteria; phylum Bacillota; class Clostridia; order Oscillospirales; family Acutalibacteraceae; genus UBA1213. Next base: position 2,423 of record JBJEOP010000144.1, on the reverse strand, counting down.
ATTTTCAATCAGTGTCTGCCGTGACGATTATTGCTTATTGTTCCGTTAGGATTTACAAACTCAATTTCAAGGGCATTTGAAACAGCCTCAATAATACCGTTACTGCTGAATGTTGCACCGCTTACAGTTGAAACAGCTGTATCTTGTTCTGATATAATTTCTGAAATAATTTTGTTTTTTGCTTTTTCAAAAAATTCCTTGTCGTCATTGTATGAATTTACAGTAATATCGGTTATTTTTCCGCCACTGACCGTAACAGTGACATCTATGTTTCCTCTGAATCCGCTGCCTGTGCCGCTGTAAGTGCCGTTCTTGTATTTCCCTGTACTGTCTGTGTCTGAAATTTCCGAAACATTGTCTTGAACCGTATCAACACTGCCGTTTAGTGCAGGGATTGTACCTGCATAGTACACACCTACAAGTGCCGCCGCAGCTATTGTTCCTGAAACAGCAGGAATCGTATCGGCTTTTGTATTCTGACGTGGACAGCTTTCCGTACATTTCATACAGTTTATACATTCGCCGGATTTTACACTTTCATACTTGTAAAGCGGTATAGACATTGAACATTGTTTTGTACACATTCTGCAACTGCCGCATTTTTCAGTAGGCTTTTTTATTTTGAATATGCGGAAATGAGATACTAAATCAAATAATGCTCCCAAAGGACAAAGGTATTTACAGAAAAATCTTTCGATAAAAACAGAGCCTGTCATTATAAGCAAAAGCAACAGACCGCCAAGCGACAAAAGATATTCAGCTGACGGAAAGCCTTTGAGTGTTGCATACATTCCGAATATTGTCCAAGGACTCCAAAGAATACCGTCAGTTAAGGAAAAAGTCCATACTGCAATAATCACAAAAAGCAGTACGCCGAATTTAATAAACTTCATTCCCTTATCGGCTTTTTCGGATATTTTCGGCTTATGTTTAATATGTTTTCCTCCTGCCCAAAGCAAATCCTGCATTGCACCAAAGGAGCATATAAATCTGCAAAAAAAGCGACCCCATATAAATGTAACAATAAAAACTGCCGCCAAAAGAATAATTCTGCCTGAATATTCCGCAAAACTGAACTGTCCGTTTATAAGCGACCTGAATATCTCTCCGATTGAAGAAAATACAGTAATAAAAAGTCCCGGTGCTGCTATAAATGCCGCTATCTGTATAACAACTCTGATTATCTGAATAACTGAGATGTGCTTATTTTTTCGTCTGTTTTGTTTTTGACTTTCCATATTCTTCTCCCTTGTCAAGAAATTATTTTGAGGTTTGATTTTAAACCGTTTGTAGCAAAGACTTTCTTTTCTTTGGTAATAAATACAGCGTCAATATTTAATTTATTTATAAGATTTAATGCTTTTTCTGTTCCCATAATAAATACAGCCGTTGAAAGTGCGTCAAGCTCTTCTGCGTTCTCGCCGACAAGAGTTACTCCGACAAGTTCCGAATCTGACGGATAAGCCGTTTTTGGCGATATGATATGATGATATATTTTGCCGTCTTTTGTGAAACTCTGCTCATAAAGTCCTGACGATACAACTGCTTTATCCTGAACGGTTATGTATGCAAATGGAGTACCTGTTTTTAAAAATGGATTCTGAATGCCGACTTTTCGGCTTTGCCCCATATTTATTACTGTGCCGCCAAGATTTATAACAGCGTCAGAAATGTTGTGCTCGGTAAATATTCGTTTTGTTTCGTTTGCGGCATATCCTTTTGCTATTGCTCCAAGGTCTATCTGCTGACCTTGTTTTTTCAGCATAACCGAGCTGCTGCGACGGTCGGTTAATATATTACGGTAATTTATATATACGGCAGACTGTTTTATTTGGCTTTCATTTGGAATGGTTTTTGTTTTTATCGCGTTTTTCCAGAGCATAGAAACCGGACTTATTGTTATATCAAAGTAACCGTCTGTTAATACCGAATATTCAACAGCCTTTTCTATCAGATGAAATGTTTCCGTTGAAACCTTTACTGCTTTTTCACCGGCAAACTTATTTATGCTTGATACCTCACTTTGTATATCAAATGCCGAAAGCATATTATTCAGCTCTGAAATTCTTTTTTTAGCTTTGTGTAAAGCCTGTTCGCCGTCTTTATCAAAAACGATCAGCGTATTTACTGTACCGAGAGCAAAAAATATTTTTTGAATCTGGTGTTTATTATTCTGCATAATTGCCCCTCATCATTTTAATTACATTCAAATTATATAAAAGATATTTGAAAAAAATATAGTATTTATTTCAAAGATTTATTAAGGCAAACTTAAAAATTATCAATAAATCAAATTACAGATTATAACTAACAAGAGAAAACATAAACCATGTTTATAAAAACGATTTTATAAACATGGTTAAAACAAATATTTTATTTTTTAAGTTTGCCGATAATTACGAAACGATTTTTATAAAGCAGAA
>JBJEOP010000143.1:0-5496 GCA_051880775.1 Acutalibacteraceae bacterium | reverse complement strand
ATGCGTCAGGCTCGCCCTTTACAAGCTCTTTACCTGAGAACTCCATAATAACCTTACCGTCGGGAGTCGGCGAAATAAAGCTGTCGTGCTTTTCAGCGGTAATACCTGTCATAGGCTGGAACCAGTGAGTAAAGTGTGTAGCACCGTTCTCGATAGCCCACTCTTTCATTGCGTGTGCAACGACATTTGCAATATTGATGTCGAGCGGCTTGCCGTCCTGAATTGTCTTTTTAAGAGCCTTGTAGGTATCTTTCGGGAGGCGTTGTTTCATAGTAGCATCGTTAAACACGAGGCTGCCAAACAGTTCTGGTACATTAGGCATAGTAAAAATCTCCATTCTGAAAAAAATAAAAAGGCACTGCGGGCTTATTCAACCCACAGCGCCTTTGCTGTTTGTTGATGAAATTATAAGATATATTTTTGAATATGTCAATAGCTTTTTGCCGATTTTTTGGTTTTATGCAGTTTTTTGTCAATATATTTATTTTAGTTTTAACAACGCTTTATTTTATGGACATTTTTACAACAAACACACTTTTTGATAATATACGGTATTTGATGTCTTAATTTTCGGACATTAAGCGGTATATAATACGACTGTTGAATATCAAATTGACTTTTATAATGAATTGTACTATAATAATTTAAAATTTATGTACGTTATTGAACAAAGTGTTTAAGTCAGCACATTACAGCTTTCGGGAGAATGTTATGCCAAAAAAATATTTTTTCAGCATCAATCTGTTAATAAAAAGCGATACAAATATAGAAAAATCAATTTCATCGGTTATATCCGACGAAAAATTTTTCTCAGAAAATATACAGCTGATACTTATTGATTCAATCGGCAGTGAAAGCAGCCTTAATATATGCACAAAATACAGCCGTATGTATCCCGATAATATTTTTTTCGTGGACAGCATAGGGAAACCTGCGGCTGAATGTTACAATGACGCACGTATGCTCTGCACGGGACAGTATGTTTCATATATCGACAATTACGGAACATATTCGTCAAAGGCTCTTCCCTCGCTGTTTCAGACAATAAAAAACGCAAAGGTTCCCGTTGTATGTATTCTGCCGCTTATTTCTTCTCCCGGTGAAGAAACAAAGCCGTACATCAACAATATAAAAAACGGAATTGTAAAGCTCAAAGAAACTCCCGATCAATTTATACTGATGCTCGGCTGTTATTTTTTCAGTAAATCGGTAATTTTGGAAACCGGCTTTGACCCGTCTTTGAAATTTCACGCCGATGTCAAGTTTATAACGGAAATTCTGCTGAAAACCTATTCATATATATTTACGGACAAATACAGTTATACAACAATCTCGGCTACCGAACGTGAATTTTTCAGATATACCCCGCAGTACAGCCGTGACTTCTATATCCCTGCCGTAAACGACTTCATTATCCCTATGCTCAAAAACTACATAGGCTCGGTTCTTGTTCAGTCGGTTATGATGTACCTTATAAATGTAAAGTTTGCACTTAATGCCGACGACAGATACAAAAATGTTCCGGTCGGAAAATACGTTGATGAGTTTTTTAACGCCGTTTCGGACGCAATGGGATATATTGACGACGCAATAATTCTGAACAAGGCTCTGTACACAATAAGCGGACTTGAACCTGAGGTTTCATTCAGATTTATCCGTCTTAAATACAAAAACCGTTCGCTTGCACCCGAAATTGATATTGCTATGCCGAACCAAAAAGTTGAAAAAGCTTACAGTGACATAACCAGCCGCACCGTTGCAACAACTCTCAGCGGTGAATTTGCCGCAAGCGTTAAAAATGCATTGGTTGTACGCTCCCGTGACATTTCGGCTGAAATTCAGGCGATAAATTATGATTCCGACGGACTGTACATTGACGCAGTTCTTCAGAACTGCTCTTATTTTGATGACAATGACTTCAAGGTTTATTCGGTTATAAATCAGAAACGCTGTGATATTATTCCGTCAAAGGTTTACACGCTGAATAAGTTTTTCGGTGTTTCTTTTCTGAGAAAATACTCGTTCAGATTTTTTATTCCCGTAAACAAGGGCAAGAAAATTGATGTTGCGTGGCTCAATTTAAAAATGAAAAATTTTGCATTCAGAATGAAAATTACATTCAAAGACGTTCACGCAAGACTTTCAACCCAGCTCAAAAACAGCTACTGGAAATTCCTTGACAGAGTGCTTACATACGACAGAAAGACTAAATCCCTTGTAATAAGGCGTGCAACAGACAGCCTTATTACACTGTATGAAAACAAATTCATCACAGAAGCAGGAAAATATCTTTCGCTCACGGAGCTGTTCCATTACCGCCGTTTAAGGAGCATTTCACGCCATATAAACGAGGACAAGGCAGGACATAAATATATTATGTTCTATGACGATATGGGGATTAACTACAACGGCAATCTGCTTTTCAGATATTTTTCAAAATTCAAACGGACTGACCGTCTTAATGTGTTTTTCTCGACTCAGAGAAATTCGGACGCCGAAGCATTCCTTAATGAGGCTGAATATGACAATGTGCTTGAAACAGGCTCAAAGAAATCAAAAATAACCGCACTCAATTCCGATATTATTTTTGCCGCCGACTGTGATGTGTACGAATCACTCGGATTTTCGGAAAATGACCGTCTGTATCTGCGTGATTTATTCAACGCAAAAATCGTATCCGTCAAAAACTTCTTTATGACCTCGGCAACGGCTCAGTTTGACAACAGACTGCGTGACAACACTCAGATATTTTTCTGTGCGTCAGAAAAAGAAAAAGAACATCTCATAAAAGATGTTTATGACTATGACGGCTCAATGATTAAAATTACGGGCTACCCTATGCTTGACGCCGTAACCGACAAAAAGGAAAAGCTGATTCTCATTGCACCGGGCGACAGACGGAATTTCTGTATTTATGAAAACTCCGATTATTACCGTTTTTCCGACAGCAAATTCTTTAAACTGTACAATGCAATTCTCACCGACAGCAAGCTTCTTGCACAATGCAAAAAGTACGGCTATAAAATCGCCGTACTTATGCCGCCTGCAATCGAAAAATACATGAAAATGTTCCACTCAAACGAAACGGTTCAGCTTTATTCTTATACGGAACAAAATGAAACAGGACTTATAAGCCGTGCCGCCGTTTTGCTGACGGATTATTCCGAACTTCAATACAGATTTGCATATATGAACAAGCCTGTAATTTATTATTTTCCGTCAGGACTGCCGACTCCCTCTGAATACAGACACGAAAAGGCTTCAAGAAACGGGTTCGGCGAACTGTTCTTTGAACACGACAAGCTGATTGACTTTATCTGCGGCGAAATAAAGTGTGATTTTCCGCAAAACAGCAAATACGAACAACGCTGTCGGGGATTTTTCAGATACAATGACGGCAACAACTGCGGACGAATTTTTGAACAGACGACAAACCTGTTCTTTTCCGACATTTAACTTAATAAAAATTTTTGCCCGTGGCTTAATCGTCACGGGCAATTTTTTAACCCGACAAATCTGCCGCACTGATTCAGCATTCAGTCGGGTTAAGCCTTATGCAAGTAGCGTTTTTAAGGTTTCAGTAGCACTAAGTAGCACTTCCAAAAAAGAAGTGCTACTCGAAAAAGTCAGTGTTTATGCGGCTTTCAGCGATTAAGTAGCACTTCTTGCGTTTTTTGAGTATTTCTATTTATATAATAAAATTATTTTTATTTTTTTCTTGTATAAGAAATTATAAAGAAGTGCTACTTATTTAAATGTATTCTTTAAAAAAGTCAGTATTTATGCGGCTTTTGAGCATTTTAGCCGCTAAAAGAAGTGCTACTTTTCATCAAAGAAGTGCTACTTATTGCCGAAGAAGTGCTACTTATTGCCGAAGAAGTGCTACTTTTTATCGGAAAAACGCTACTTATCATTGAAAAAGTGCTGCCTGTAATCAAATTTGAGTCATTTATAAAGATAAATTTGTTACAACAAACTAAACTCAAACGCACAGACTTACGGTCACACTCATTCCTGATTCCTCATTTATAACAACTCCACTCTCCACTCTCAACTCTGATTAAAACGCTCTTTCGTAAATGGAAATTATATCCTCTTTTGTAAGGGGAACAAAGCTGCCGTCACAACCGTCGGCGGCTTTGTTTGCCATTTCTTCAAAGTGAGTTTTTTCGGTAATTCCCACAGCACGAAGATTTGACGGCATTTTCATAGTTTCAAAGAAAAATTCGGCTGTTTTGTCTATTGCGGCATTCGCAACAGCCGTATCGTCACCTGTAAGATTCCAGACATTGCGTCCGTAAGCGGCAAATTGTTTTGTCTTTGACGGGTCTTTTTCCAGCACGAAACGCATCCATACAGGAGTTAATATTGCAAGACCTTCGCCGTGAGTTATGTCATAAAATGCGGAAAGCTCGTGTTCCATCGGGTGAACGCACCAGCCGACCTCAGAACCGTAGCTGAGCAAGCCGTTAATAGCAAGACTGCCTGCCCACATCAAGTTTGCACGAGCGTCATAATCATCAGGCTTTACGAGTGCAACGGCTCCGTATTTTATGCAGGTTTTCAGCACAGCCTCGCACAAATGTGCCTGAATATCAGTTCCCTGTACATTGGTAAAGTAGTTTTCAAAGGTATGGCTCATCATATCGGCTGTACCTGCTGATGTCTGCTTTGGCGAAACGGTATAGGTATAGGTCGGGTCAAGCACGGACATAACAGGCTTGACTAAATCACTGCCTGTACCCCATTTTTCGTTTTTCGTCAGGTCGCTTATTACGGCAAACTCGTCCATTTCCGAGCCTGTTGCCGAAAGAGTCAGAACAGAATAAACGGGCAAAGCCGCCTTTATTTTGTCGCCGTCAAGCACTAAATCCCATGCGTCGCCGTCATAGCAGGCACCTGCGGCAATTACCTTTGCACAGTCGATTGACGAACCGCCGCCGATTGCAAGAACCATATCAATGTTGTTTTCTTTGCAGAGCTTAACGCCCTCACGCACTGATTCTATGCGTGGATTCGGCTGAACTCCCGACAGTTCAAAGACGGATATGCCGTTGTCGGACAAAATCTTCATAGCCTCGTCATATATTCCGCTGCGTTTGATACTTCCGCCGCCGTAAACCAAAAGCACCCTGTCGCCGCTTTGTTTGATTTCGGACAAATGGCTGATTTGTCCTTTACCGAAATGTATAACGGTAGGGATTGAATAAGTAAAGCTGTTCATAAAATTTACCTCCAAGCGTTTTTGAGATTTTGAGAATATTATACTGTATTTTTTATAAAATTTCCACTATTTTATGTAATTTCATAAGTTTTTTGAATGAAATTTCTATATAAAATAAAAAAAACCCCGAAGCTGCAACTTCGGGGGTTTTCATTTTGGCTGTCCTGTGGACATATTCGATACGTTTGCCTACGGCTATTATATCATACTCAATTTTAAAAGGTTCTATGTCAATAGTTGGGGTAAAACCGAAAAAATGAGAATACAAGTGG
>JBJEOP010000142.1:0-5510 GCA_051880775.1 Acutalibacteraceae bacterium | reverse complement strand
TGAATCCGACAAGGACGAAAACCGCAGCGGTTATCTTTCGTCCGTTTATGATACGATAACGCAGTATATTCATTCACAAAAAGATGATATTGTAAACATAGACGAAAAGGTTATCAAACGTCTTTACTATAAATACAAGAGCGAGGAAGAAACAGACCCGCTCACAAAGTTGTGTACAACGCACGGCTGGGAAAGCGTCGCAACACGCATAAAGGAAATTCTGCGTGATTTTGAAATGAAAAAAGCCGCCGCAGAAAAGGATTTAAAGCCTGTTACGGCTGACACATCTTCTACAATGATTACCGAAAGACTGAGCAAGGACGACAGCGACATCGGTTTTAAATATCCTGTTCCGCATTTTGTACTCCGTGGAAATCCGGGTGTTGGCAAAACAACCGTTGCACGTCTTATCGGACAGATATTCTATAATGCAGGAATACTCAAAAAAGGTCATACGGTTGAGGCAAAAAGAGATGACCTTGTTGACCGCTATGTCGGCGGTACAGCCGTAAAAACAACAGAATGTGTAATGAACGCACAGGACGGAGTTCTGTTTATTGATGACGCTTATTCACTTATTGACAAAAGCGACGACAACAACTATCCCAAAGAGGCAATAGACACCCTTGTGCCGATTATGACGAACCCCGAAAAATACCGTTTCTGTATGATTATGGCCGGTTATCCCGAACCAATGGACGAGCTGCTTGAAATGAATTCGGGATTACGCAGCCGTTTCAGCAAGGCAAACATTATAACAATCGAGGACTACAAGCCCGATATTCTCCGTGAAATTTTTGTAAACAGCTGCAAAAAGGACGGCTACCGTTTTTACGGTGAAGCAGAGGGCGAAACAGAAGTGCTTGACCTTGAACTGTTTTTCAATAATCTCTATCAGCAGAGAAACCGTGCGGATTTCGGCAACGCAAGGGATATTGTCGCTATTGCAAAGGAAGTCAAAATGCAGTCAAGCCTGCGTGACGATACACTCAGATTTATCAAAAAAGAGGATTTCGGTGATTTTCAGAAATATTTTGAAAAGCACGGAGTTGATTCCATTGACGATATTTATGCACAGATTGACAAATATGTCGGAATGGATTTCGTCAAGGATTTGTTCAGAACTATCCGTCTTGAAGTGCTTGATTCCCGTGACTGTATAGCAAGAGGAATAAAACCCGAGGTTTACGCTGACCACTTTATTTTTGCGGGTAACCCCGGTACAGGCAAGACAACCGTAGGAAAAATGATAGGCTCATTCTATCATCTTATGGAGGTTCTCGGCGGCAGTGAAACAATATTTATCGACGCCTCAGACCTTATCGGTTCACACGTCGGCGAGTCGAAAGAAAAGGTAAACGAGGCAATTCAGGACGCAATCGACCACAATGCCGTACTCTATATTGACGAGGCATATCAGATATGCGACAGTGCATACGGCAACGAAATTATCGGTGCAATGATGACAAAGATGACCGAAAACGCCGCAGATTTCAAAATGATTTTCGGTATGTACACAAACAGAGTTGACGATTTTCTGAAAATGAACGCAGGACTTGCAAGACGTTTAAGAGTTGTTAAATTCCCCGACTACAATGCACAACAGCTGCTTGAAATTTTCGACCGCACAATAAAGGCACAGGGCTGTACAATCACAGAGGAAGCACACAGGCGTGTCGGACTTATTATGGAGTACAAATACAACACACGCACTGAAAGTTTCGGCAATGCCGGCGAAGTCAAAAAGCTTGCAATAGATATGAAACGTATGCGTTTAAGCCGTGTTTATTCCTCCGAAAATACCGACGTAAACAGGTACGAATACACAGTCGATGATATACCGCCTGAGATGATAAAACTCATACAGGATCAGCTTAACCCACGCTCTTTTGACGATATAATGAAAGACCTCAACGACCAGATTGGTATGTCCGATCTTAAAAACATCATTATTTCAAAACAGGAAGAAGTGCTTTATGCACGAAAAAGCGGACAGTCACTCTATGACATCAATCCGGGATATTATTTCTTTGTCGGCAATCCCGGCACAGGCAAATCCACAAGTGCAAAGCTTTTCGCTGAATCACTTTATAAGCTCGGCGTCGTAAAATCTCCCGATTTTCACTCCTGTACTGCAAAGGATTTAATCGGCGAACACGTCGGCGAAACGGCACAGAAATCCTACGAACTCCTCAAAAAATCAATCAACGGCGTTCTGTTTATTGACGAGGCATACAGTCTTTCATATTCCGAGAACAGCGGCGGCGGTGACAGCTTTAAGAAAGAGGCACTCGAACAGATTATAGCGTTTATGGACGTTCCCGAACACAGAAGACGGTGCTGTATTATTTTTGCAGGCTATCTCAAAGATATGCAGGGCTTGTATAAAGCAAACAGCGGTATGCGTTCCAGAATAGAGGAAGTGTATTTCAAGGACTACACCGCCGACGAGGCATACCAAATCTTTGAAGTATTCTGCAAAAAAGGCGGCTATGCCGTACAGGACGGCGTAAAGGAAATTTATGTTCCGATTTTTGAAAAGCTGACAAAAACAGAATACTATTCTAACGGACGAACTGCAAGAACCATATACGAAAAAACGCTTGTAAAATTAAAACGCCGTGTTATCCATAACGATTACGACGACCCGTCAATGACCAAAACAATTCTGAAAGAAGACCTGCTTTCCGAACAGGAATGTATGGCACTCGTCACAACAGGCTGAAATAACGGTGGTGATACAAAATGACAGATGATAATTTTCGACCGTTTACATCTTTTTTCTGGGGACTTGATACATTCCGCAGTCAGTTTTCGACTTGTGAAGCAATAACAAATGCGGCGAACGCTTTTGCTGATTATTACATTCAAAGCCACGAAAAAAACATATTCGGCGGCATTGACGACAGATGTATCCTTATAAATCCCGACAGCGGCGAAGTCAGAATTACACGCAGTAAAAAAGATGTTTCCGTAAAATACAAAGCCCCCGAGCTTATAACAGATTTAAACGCAAAGGATAACGCCGATACCGATAATTTTATTCTTGCAATTTTGCTTTTTCGGCTGTTCTTTATCGACCACCCTTTCGAGGGCAGAAAAGACCTTGCGACTATGCCCTTTATTTCCAAAAAAATAGGGGAAACGCTTTACGGCTCTGAACCTGTGTTTGTCTATTCTCCGTCAGACACCTCAAACCGACCGCAGTCAAACCTCAGTCCATACCTTGTTACAATATGGAACTCAGCACCCGAATCATTAAAAACATCTTTTACAAAAGTCTTTACTGACGGAATAAAAAACCCGTCCTCACGCCTTTCCCCGCAACAATGGAAAGAAAAATTCAGAGAGTGGAGTGTGGAGAGTGGAGTGTGGAGTTGATGTGAAACATAAGTTTTTGGTTCGTTTTGAATATTGTTTTACATAAAGGAATACAGGTGGTAGAATTATGAGTAATGAACAAACAGTAAAATATAAAAGCAAAAAATTTGCAGTAAGAATTGTAAATTTATATAAATATTTATGCGATGAAAAGAAAGAATTTATTTTATCAAAGCAGTTACTACGTTCAGGAACAAGTATTGGTGCTTATATTGTGAGAAGTGAATGTGCAATAAACGATGAGGATTTTCTTTCTGAAACAGATACCGCATTAAATGAATGTGCAGAAACAGTTTATTGGTTGGATTTGTTGTTTGAAAATGAATACCTGTCAGATAGCGAATACGAATCAATAAAAAAGGATTGTGTTGAAATAAGGAAAATGCTTTCATCAGCAACAAAGACGATGAACGAAAAACTCCACACTGATTAACGAGGTAAAGTATATGCCAACATTTAAAGAGGGCGACAGAATACCGCTTGAATCGGGAAATGTCAGCATAACAGTAAAATCATATATTGCACAGGGAGGACAGGGCGAAGTCTATCGTGTTTCATATCTTGGGCGTGATTTTGCGTTAAAATGGTACAGCAAATATATTCCGTCACAGGAATTTTACGATAACCTTGTAAAAAATGTGCGGAACGGTTCACCCGGTGAGCATTTTCTCTGGCCGAGAGCGGTAACCGCAAAATACAAGGGTACTTTCGGCTATGTAATGAACCTTATACCGTCTGAATATGAGGAATTCAGTTCGTTTCTTCTTGGAACATCACGTTTTTCAAGCTGGGCAACGCTTATTACGGCGGCAATGAATATTGTTGAGAGCTTTTTGATTCTGCACAGCAAGGGTTACAGCTATCAGGACTTGAACGAGGGCGGATTTTTCATAAATCCGCAAAACGGTGATGTGCTTATATGCGACAACGATAATGTTGCACCTTTTGGAACAAATTTAGGTGTAAAGGGTATGCCGAAATATATGGCACCTGAGGTTGTCACCAACCGCACACGACCTAATACTCATACCGACAGATTTTCGCTTGCAGTAATACTTTTCAGACTGTTTTATATTGACCACCCGCTTGAAGGAAAATATACAATTCAGTTTCCGCTGACCGACCAAATCGGTGCCGAGCTTTTCGGAGAACACCCACTTTTTATATATGACCCGAACGACGACAAAAACCGTCCTGACGAAATTGCACACCCGAATGTAATAAGCCGCTGGAATATGTTTCCGCCCGACCTTAACATAACATTTATCAGGGCTTTTACATCGGGAATGAAAGACATCAACGAAAGAATTACCGAGTCACAATGGCTTGAAACACTGATAAAAGTCCGTTCAATGCTGATAACCTATAACGGACGGGAACAGTTCATAAACGGCTACAAACCGTCTGGAATGCCCGAATATTGCCGTGTTTTAAAAACCGACAGAGATGTTATTGTTCTTGCCGAAAATTCATTTATTTATAACTGCCATACAGACTGCACTTCTGCCGACTACAAAACAGTAACAGGCGTTGTAAAGTCAAGCAAAGGCGACAAAAATATTTTAGGTTTAGGAAATGTCACCGAACAAAACTGGACTGTAACTCTGCCGAACAAAAATCCCGTAACAGTAAAACCAAAGTCATTTGCACCGCTTATTCCCGGAACAATAATCAATTTCGGCAACACAACGGCACAGGTATATTGATTGTTGTATATATGGTGGGAGTTGCTGGCTTTCACATTAAATAGAGATAAATAAGAATTATCGGAGGTGCATTATGGCTTCAAGTAAGGAATATTTAGATTTCGTGTTGGAACAGTTATCCGACTTGGAGGAAATAACATACAGGGCAATGATGGGTGAATACATCTTGTATTATCGAGGGAAAATTGTCGGTGGTATATATGATAACAGATTGCTTGTGAAACCTGTAAAATCAGCAGTTTTGTTAATGCCGAAAGCAACCTGTGAATTACCGTATGAAAGTGCAAAGGAAATGCTGTTGGTTGATAATATTGACAGTAAGGAATTTTTGACAGGATTGTTTAATGCTATGTATGATGAACTGCCTGCACCAAAGAAAAAGAAAAAATTGGAGTGATAATAATGGACGATTTTAATCTTGAT
>JBJEOP010000141.1:0-5531 GCA_051880775.1 Acutalibacteraceae bacterium | reverse complement strand
CGTGCTGATGCCCGGCGACCCTTTAAGAGCAAAATATATAGCTGAAAATTTCCTCACTGACGCAAAAAAGGTAAATGAAGTGCGTGGGATGTACGCATATACAGGCAAATACAAAGACCGTGAGGTTTCCGTTATGGCAAGCGGAATGGGTATTCCGTCAATGGCGATTTATTCTTATGAGCTTTTTAAATTTTATGATGTCGAAAACATTATCCGCATAGGAACAGCCGGTGCAATAAGCGAAAAACTCCATATTCGTGATGTAGTTCTTGCTATGGCGTCGGCAACAAATTCAAACTATGCCGCACAGTATAATATGCCCGGAACACCCGTTCCGACAGCCGACTACGGACTTCTGAAAAAAGCCGAAGAAAAAGCCGTTGAACTGGGTAAAACCGTTACAGTAGGAACTGTCCTTTGTTCAGATACATTTTATGACGATTCATCATCTCTTGCACAGTGGCGAAAACTCGGTGTGCTTGCTGTCGAAATGGAGAGTGCCGCACTTTATTTCAATGCGGCAAGGCTCGACAAAAAGGCACTCTGTATCTGTACAATCTCCGACTGTCCGTTGACAGGGGAGGAATGTTCCGCACAGGAGAGAGAAACCACCTTTAATGATATGATAAAAATTGCACTTGAATGTGTGTGATAATAGTCTTTTACGGACAAAACAAAGGGGAGAAGAACTTCTGATGTTCTTTTCCCCTTGAATTTTTCAGATTTTAAATTTTATGCCGAAAGCCTGTTTTTTGTTTTTTTCAATACTCCGCTTATCAATATTATTGCGGCAAGCACAGCAACGGCAAGTGAAAGCATTATAATTCTTACCGTTAAATCATATTTTGCGAACATATCGTCATAGCCTTTGAGGTAAACAACAATAATAATCAGCGGCAGAATGAATTTGAGATAATTTTTCATAACTGACGGGAATTTCATACCTTTTCCGCTGTTTACTTCACTTATGAAATTATCAAAGCCCCAGCCGTTTCTTGCCGTACAGAACAGCACGAATATAAGACAGCCGAGCGGCAGAATATTGTATGAAAGTATGAAATCTTCCAAGTCCATAATTGTACTGCCCTCACCGAAAGGCTGAAACCCGCTGAAATAGTTGTATCCGAAAATCGTAATAACAGAAAGTGCAACAATGATACCCATATTTATAAATACGGATTTTGAACGCTTTATGTTGAACAGCTCAATATTTATTGCAACAATATTTTCAAACACTGCGATTATTGTGGATATTGCGGCAAACGACATAAACACAAAGAACAGTGACGACCATATTCTTCCGCCTGCCATATTGTTGAATACATTCGGCAGTGTGATAAACAGTAGTGACGGCCCCGAATCGGGTTCAATTCCGTAAGCAAAGCAGGCAGGGATAATAATAAGTCCTGCAACAAGTGCAATAACCGTATCAAGCACAACAACATTTATTGCCGCACCCGTAATTGTCTTTTTTCTGTCAAGATAGCTTCCCATAATGCTCATTGAGCCGATACCTACGCTGAGGGTAAAGAAAGCGTGCGTCATAGCGGCAAAAACAACATTTCCTATGCCGTTTTCGTTCATTTTCTGAAAATCGGGTACAAGATAAAATTCAACGCCTTTTTCCGCACCGCTGAGGCACAGAGAATTTACCGCAAGAACAGCCATAAGAACCATTAAAAGTATCATCATAACTTTTGTTATTTTTTCGACACCGTTTCTTACACCGAGTATGCACACACCAAATGACAGGGCAATTACAATTACCGTCCATAATACCATTGTCCACGGTTCATTCAGCATATTTTTGAAAGCCTGAGCCGTACCATTAGTGTCAAGACCTTCAAGTCCGCCTGAAATCGCCTTGTAGGTGTAGTACAGCATCCAGCCGCCAACCATAGTGTAAAACATCATAAGTATGTAGTTTCCGGCAATACATACCCATTTAAAGTATTTCCATTTTGTGCCTTTTGGTTGTAATTTCTCGAAACATTCGGCAATACTGCGGTTACTTCCTCTGCCTATTGAAAATTCACATATCAGTATAGGCAAGCCGAGCAGCAGTAAAAATGCAAGATAGATGAGTATAAATGCCGCACCGCCGTTTTCTCCGCATATATACGGAAACTTCCATACATTTCCCAGTCCGATTGCACAGCCTGCCGAAACAAGCACAAACCCGAGCCTTGAACTGAAATTTTCTCTTTCGTTCATTGTAGTCCTCCTGAATAAAATAGTTAAGTAATTATACCACTATATTACTCACTTTACAATTAAAATGATAAAATTGTAAACAGTTCAGTATATAAAAAATACTTGTCATTATTGTACAAATAAAACAATGATTTTTCTTGAAAACAAAAATTAAATTGTCCAATAATAACGATTTGTATCATAATTGTATCAAATTATTAGTAATACTTTACATATAAATATAAATTTGCTATAATTTGTTTACTTAGTGGAATGTCCGAAATAAGTTGTTCCTTACTATCCTGTTTGGATTTCGTGTCTGTCCTTTCAGATTTTATTGAGGCGTGCATTTCATTAAAGGAATACATACGAAAGGAGAGATTGCAAAATGAGAATGTCATTTGCACAGGAAAATTCAATCTTAAAAAACAGGAGTTGTCAGACTTCCTGAAAAAACACGGAGGAAAAATATGATATATGCGGAACATTTAAGAAAAGAATTTAAAAAGGTAATCAAGGAACCGGGACTAAAAGGCAGCGTAAAGGCACTGTTCAAGCCGCATAAGGAAATTGTGGTTGCGGCTGAGGATATAAGCTTTCACGTTCCGAAGGGCGAGATACTCGGCTTTATAGGTCCTAACGGTGCAGGAAAATCAACAGTAATCAAAATGCTTACGGGTATTCTTACCCCGACAAGCGGAGAGTGCCGCATAAACGGAAAAATTCCGCAGAATGACCGAAAAAATTATGTCAAGGAAATCGGAGTTGTGTTCGGTCAGAGAACACAGCTGTGGTGGGATTTGCCGCTTGTTGAAACATACTCGGTTCTCAAAGAAATTTACGAGGTAAGCGACGAAAAATTCAAGGAGAGAATGGCGTTTCTCAATGAGGTTCTTGAACTTGAACCGTTCATTAAGTCGCCTGTCCGTACTTTGTCACTCGGACAGCGTATGAGGGCAGATATTGCCGCATCAATGCTGCATAGCCCAAAGGTACTCTTTCTTGACGAACCGACAATCGGACTTGATGTTGTCGTAAAGGACAATATCCGTCAGGCAATAATGAAAATCAACAAAGAAGAACAGACAACTGTTATTCTCACCACTCACGACATAAGCGACATTGAGCTTTTGTGCGACCGTATCGTTATGATTGACAAGGGCAAAAATGTCTATGACGGCTCTTTGCGTGAACTCAAAGCAAACTACGGACAAATGCGTGAACTCAATTTCGAGGCTGACCCGTCGTCAAAGCTTACACCAGAAAAATTCAAAAGCAAACTTAAATTAACTGGCGACGACCTATCTGTCGAGTGCGACAAAAATCTCTATAAAGTCCGTTTCAACAGTGCAGTAATGCCTGTCGGAGAAATGCTTTCATATACTCTTTCACAGGCAAACATCAAGGATATTTCAATCAAAGATGCAGATGTCGAGGAAATAATCCGCCGCCTTTACAAGCAGGGGGTGAACACGGGTGCATAAAGTAAAGAAACTTTATTTTCCGTTTACCCGTGCAGGAATACAGGAACTTCTTGCGTACAGAATGAATTTCTTGTGTTTTTTTATCGGCGAACTTTTTTACTGCTTTGTAATGTACTATGTGTGGAAAGCTGTTTTTGAATCATCGGGCAGCGGCACATTTATGGACTTTTCAATGAATGATATGGTTGTATATCTTTTCATTTCAAATGTAACGAGATTTATCACGAACAGTAATGTGTGTGAACAGGTGGGCGATGAAATCAAGGACGGAAGTATATCAATGCGTCTTATCAAGCCTGTAAACTGCAATTTAAGCTATCTTTTCAAGGAACTCGGACAGCTTGCCATACTTCTCACGATAATTTTTGTTCCTATGGTACTCGGCGTTGAAATATACAGATATTGTGTAAACGGTTTTGTTATGTTCAATATCGTAAACTTTCTTTTGTATCTTCTCAGTGCCTTTTTTGCTTATCTTATTTCATTTTATCTGAATTTGTGTTTCGGATTTATGGCATTTTTCGTAAAAAACCTTTGGGGCTTTAATATCCTGAAAAACAGTCTTATAAGGTTTCTTTCAGGTGCAGTAATACCGCTTGCGTTTATGCCCGGAATAATCAGACAGATACTTGAACTTATGCCGTTTGCGTCCCTGAGCTATACGCCCGTTATGCTTTATATGGGAAAATACGATACGCAGCAAATTATTTTCAATCTTTTATTGCAGCTTTTCTGGCTGATGTTCTTCTATGTACTTTCAAAGCTGATATGGAAAAAGGCAATAAAATATCTTTGTGTACAGGGGGGCTGAGAGAATGAAACGAGCATGGAAAATATACAAAATACTCACAATACAAAACCTCAAACGCCTTATGGAGTACAAAATAGACTTTCTTACAGGTGCAATAAGCTTTCTTATTGATCAGGCAGTCGGAATAGGCTTTATATTCATCATTTTTTCGCAGATTCCAAGTCTTGCAGGCTTTACGTTTGAACAGATAGTGTTCATATACGGCTTTTCACTTATCCCAAAGGGAATAGACCACCTTCTTACAGATAACCTGTGGGGTGTCGGTTATTTCATCGTGCGAAAAGGCGATTTTGACAAATACCTGACCCGACCGATAAATCCGCTTTTTCACGTTATAGCCGAAAACTTTCAGCTTGACGCAATAGGCGAACTGCTTGTCGGAATAGTACTTGTGTGTTCGGTTGCGGGAAGCGTCGGAATGGTTGTAACACCGCTGAGCGTCTTGCTTTTTATCGTGGTTATACCGTTCTCGTCGCTGATTTATACGAGCATAAAAATGGGTACGGCGGCAATAGCGTTCTGGACAAAGCAGAGCGGACAGATTACACAGGTTTTCTATATGACGAACGAATTTGCAAAATATCCCACAACCATTTACAATCAATTCATCAGAACAATAATAACCTATGTTGTTCCTTTTGCATTTACGGGATATTATCCTGCAATGTATCTTCTTACAGGCGAAAATCCGCTTTTCAATATCGGCGGCACAGTGCTTATCTCGATTATACTTTTCATAATCGCTTACACAATCTGGAATAAAGGACTCAACGCCTACGAAAGTGCAGGAAGCTGAATTCAATTCGTAATGCGTAATTCGTAATTCGTAATTATTAAAGCGGCAAGTTGAAATGCTTGATTTCAATTTATACTGACCACAACATTATTTCAAATTGATAGTTATCTTCACAGTAAAAAGCGACAAGGAATTTTTCCCTGTCGCTTTTTCATTTGATAACTTAAAGTTCATCACTAACTGTCCGTAGCGAAAAACTGACGGTCACATTAACTCCTCACTCCTCACTCCTCACTCCTAACTATTT